>CANEVG010000378.1 GCA_947442095.1 Sphingomonadaceae bacterium | reverse complement strand
GGCGGCGCGGTCAAGATCTCGCCGCTGATCTTTCTGGTCGAGGCCCTCGCCAAAGCGCTGGGCGAGTTTTCCTCCTTCAACGCCTCGCTGTCTGATGACGGCAAGACATTGGTCTACAGATAGTATTTCAATGTCGGTGTCGCGGTCGACGGTCCGCTTGGTCTGCTTGTGCCAGTGCTGCGCGATGTCGATGCCAAGGAGTTGGTTACGCTTGCCACCGAACTTGCCGCCCTGGTTGCAAAGGTCCGTGACAAGGGTTTGCCGATGAGCGCGATGATGGCGGCTGCATGACGATTTCCTCGCTCGGCGGGATTGGCGGCACGGACTTTACACCCATCATTCACCAGCCTGAGGTGGCGATTCTTGGGGTTACGCAGTCGCGGATAAAGCCGGTGCGGGAAGGCGAAACCTTCCAGCCGCGCTTGATGATGCCCCTCTCGCTCAGCTACGACCACCGGGTTATCAACGGGGCGGATGCGGCACGGTTCGTGCGCCGCCTTGGTGATCTGCTGGCAAGCCCGTCAGCGCTCTGACCGATTGGCGGCAAGCAAGGCGCACCATGTTCGAACTCGAGGCCACGCACAACTCGCATCGCTGGTATCTGCAGGTTTTGCCAGCGCTCTGTGTGGGCCCGCCCGAGCGGCAGTTCCTTTTCGGCGGGGTCGGGCTGGCCGCATCGATCCAGGCGATGGAACTGACCGCGAAGCGTCCGGTCGTCTGGGCGACGGCGCATTATCTGTCGTTCGCACGCCCCGGGCAGACAGTCGATCTGGATGTCTGGCTGCCGGTTGCCGGCCGGCTGACCAGCCAGGCCAGCGTGCTGATGCATGTCGAAGACCGCAAGATCATCTCGGTGCAGGCCGCGCTTGGCGCGCGCGAAGACGAGCCCGCTGACCAGTGGGTCAGCATGCCCGCGGTTGCGCGGCCGGATGATTGCGATGAGGTCAGCCACTGGCGCGGTGATGGAACGGGGCTCAATTACCGGCTGGAGATCCGGCTTGCGCAGGGGCAATTTCACGGCGGCACCACGATTGGCCAGCGCGGCGATGGTCGCCTTGTTTTCTGGCTGCGCTCGCGCGAGGGCCATGCTGCCGATGCCTGCATGCTGGCCGTGGCGGCCGATCATGTCGCCTCGGCAATCGCCGGGGCAACCGGGCAGCACGCAGGCGGCAACAGCCTCGACAACACGATCCGCTACGGCCGGATCGTGCCCTGTGAATGGATCCTCTGCGATGTGCAGATCGATATGATGCTGAACGGCATCGTGCACGGGCGGATGAACCTGTTTTCGCCCGACGGCACTCTCATGGCCACTGCCAGCCAATCGATGATCAAGCGGGTCCGCCCGGCGCCCGAATGATCGCTACCACTTGCGCCGGAACTGCGCTCCTCTGAAGCGGTCAAGCAGGCGGCGCTTGCGTTCGGCTTCATCAATCACAGGCGTTTCAGTCGGGGTCTGGTTGCGCAGCGCCCGCTGGCGACACCCTCTTGACAAGCCTTGGCCTCAATCATCTATACGTTTATTGAAGGCCGGATCGCACCGGTATCATTGTCGGGACAGGAATTGCCTATGACCAACCGCATTACATCCGCCTTCGGCTGGGGCTCCACGGCGGCGGAAGTCGCCGCAGAATACGACCTTACGGGCAAGCGCGCGATCATCACGGGAGGAACGAGCGGTCTTGGGCTTGAAACGACCCGGGTACTGGCCTCGCGCGGTGCCGAGGTGGTTCTGACCGGGCGCGATCTCGCAGCAGCCGCAACCCTGATCGAGGCCATCACGGCGGCGGGTGGCAAGGCCTCTGCCGTGCACATGGACATGGCGAATTTGCGCTCGGTCGCGGCGTTTGCCGCTGCCGAAGGTTCAGCCCCGCTGCATTTCCTCATCAACAATGCCGGCGTGATGGCCTGCCCGTTCTGGCGGACCGCGCAAGGGTTCGAGATGCAGTTGGGGGTCAATCATGTTGCCCACTTTCATCTGACCAACCTGCTGCTGCCGGCGCTTAAGGCTGCGGGCGGTGCGCGGGTCGTCTCGGTCTCCTCCGCGGGCCATCACTGGGGCCAGGTCAATTTCGCGGACCCGAACTTCGAGCACACCGAATACGATCCGTTGCTGTCCTACGGCCAATCCAAGAGCGCCAACGCGCTGTTCGCAGTGGAACTCGATCGGCGCTATCAGGGCGATGCTATCCGCGCCTTTTCGCTCATGCCCGGCGGGATCAGAACCAATCTGGGCCGGGACATCGCCCAAGACGTGCTGGCCCGGCTCGGCCTTGGCAGCGAACAGGCCAATTCCTATCGCTGGAAGACGGTCGAGCAGGGCAGTGCCACCACGGTCTGGGCGGCCTTGGGGTGCGAGCTTGAGGGGCATGGCGGTCTCTATCTGGAAGATGTGGCCGAGGCCGTGCCGAGCGCGGAAGGCCAGATGGACGGGGTCAAACCCTGGGCGATCGATCCTGCAATGGCGCGCCAGCTGTGGGACTGGAGCGAAGACGCGATTGCGCGCTGCGGCCTGTAAAGCTGAGGGAAAAGTGAACGATGACCCGTCATGACCTGACAATCGAGATCGATCCGCCTGATGCCATGGGCGAAGCGCTGTTTGCGGCAGTGACGGTGTTCGCGCCCGATCCGGCGGCAATCCCCACCTCGCCGATCACGTGGTTCGCCTGACCTGGGGGTGGGCACAACCGGCGCTATTTCGATCTGCAGATGCCCGGCGGGGAGGGCTATAGCTAAGCCGAGTTCCACGTTGCTGCCAGATCCATTTTTGTCGCCTGCGATCATCTTGGGGTCGGAAATTCGGCCATTCCCGAGGGGGCCTTTGGCCATCCGGACACGGCACGTGCGAATGCGGCTGCGGCGCGAAAGGTGCCCTAGTGATTGAAGCTTGGCACACTGGGTCCCGGCCTGCCTGCCATTGACGATCCCTTCCCGGCGGCGATGGGGCAGTCTTATGGCGGGCTGCTACTCACGCATCTGCAGGCCGATCACGGCGTGTTTCGGGGGGTTGCCATGCTGGGCTAGAGCGGCATCTGCACCGAGGTGAAGGAGACCTGCGGTGCAGCCAATGTCCCGCTGCCGGCCGAACCCGAAGGGAGACAAGGTGCTGCGCGACGGGCTCAATCACCCCTATCGGCGGTCCTTCCATTTCGACGACGTGCCAGATGATATCGTTGCCGAAGATCTGCTGCGCTATCCGGGACGGGTCGGCGTTCCTGTTTCTGCCTGGGGCCGATCCATATGCCCAGCGGCCCCCGTTTCGCCCCAGCGCGCGGCCCGCTCGGTCCCGGAGTGGTGGCCAATGAGGCGGCGGTCATCGACGTGTCGGTGTTCATCGCCGATGGGGAGATCGATGTCTGTCCTGATCCCCGCATGGAGCCGTCGGCCTATGCGGCATCGCCTGATATCACGACGATGACCCTGCCGCGCGCCTCGCACATGCACAACTTTGCCGGTACCCTCATGATCCTGTGGAAGCGGCTGGAGAACTGGGCGGCGGAAATTCGCTAGCGGCC
>CANEVG010000377.1 GCA_947442095.1 Sphingomonadaceae bacterium | reverse complement strand
GGATATTGCGGCTCGAACAGGAAGGCCTGGCCTGCATCGGTGCCGATGCATTCGGTGCCGAAGCCCAGCACGTCGCGCTCATTGATCATCCACAGCGTGGACGCCGCATTCGGACCAGGCGAGTGCGCGCCGTTCTCGTCAAGGTTGGTGTAGTTTGCCGGGTCGGCTATCTTGCGCCAGTCGCTGCGCATGAACACCCAGCTGCCCGCTGGGATCCGGCCATGCTTGGCCTCCCATGCCTCCAGCACCGCAACCGAGAGGATGAAGTCCGGGTTGGCCGCGACCTCGGCGGTGCAGTCGATCACGCAGACCGGCGCGATGAAGCGCGCCGGATCGATCGTGTCGACCGAGCCGTTCTCCACGTCCTGGCCGGTCACCCAGTGGATCGGCGCATCGAAGTGCGTGCCGGTGTGCTCGTTGATGGTAAAGTCGTTCCAGTACCAGCCCGGCCCGCGCTCGTCGTAGCGGGAGATTTCCTTCTTCACGAAGGGCGATGCCTGCCCGAATTCCGAGGGCAGGGTGATCGTGGGATAGTCTGGTGTGAGCGTCTCAGTCAGGTCCACCACCTTGATTCCGCCGGCGGTGATCCCGCCCAGCAAACCCGCCAGAATTCCTGAATCCGCCACCGTGATGCCTCCCTCTGAACTGCTTCGCGCCATTGCAGCCGATTTGCCGATCCGGTGCAATGGCACGCATGGTGAAGTGTGGCATTCCGGCATTTTATTTCAAGCTTAAAATGTATTGCCGGAACCCTTCATTATGCCGCGTTCTGGCCAATTGCGGCCCAGGATCGTGCGGCGGTCCCTATCACAATATGAGAGATCTGGCTTTGCGGGCTACTTCGGCGCACTCTATGGGCGCGTCCACCAATCCGAAAGAGAGCAGGGCCATGAACGCAAACCTTGTTGCCATCTTCCTGTCGCGCCAAGGCGGGCATGAAGCCAAACCCGCGCTCCTCTGGAATGGCGAGGTGGTCTGCACGTTCGGCGAACTTCCTGCAGCGATTGGCCGCTATCGCGCCGCGCTCGCCAGCCACGGCGTGAAGCGGGGCGACCGGGTCATGCTAAAGGCTGAAAACTCGCCCCATTTTGCGCTGACCTATCTGGCGGTGCTGGCCTCGGGCGCGACCTTCGTGCCGCTGAACCCGGCCTATACGCCCAGCGAAGTGGCCTTGCTGGTCGAGGATGCCGATCCGGTCCTCTTGGTGCACAGCGCCGCGACTGCAGTTCCGCCGGAAGACGGCAAGATTACCCGCGCCACGCTCGAGGCGGACGGCACGGGTACGCTCACCCGTTTGGCGGCTGGGCTGGAGCCCGATCTTGCCATCGCCGAGATGGCCGAAACCGATCTCGCGGCGATCCTGTTTACCTCGGGCACCACGGGCCGGCCCAAGGGGGCCATGCTGATGCACCGCAACCTCTCGTCCAACGTGGCCGCGCTGCACGAGGCGTGGCAGTTTTCGGATGCCGATTCGATCCTCCACACCCTGCCGCTGTTCCACGCCCACGGTCTGTTCGTGGCGCTGCATCTCGGGCTCTACAGCGCCGCGACGGTGCATCTGCTGGGGCGGTTCGATGCGGCGAAAGTCGCAGCGTTGCTGCCCGGCGTAAGCGTGTTCATGGGTGTACCGACCTTCTACACGCGGCTGCTTGATCATGCGGATTTCACTCGCGCGGCAACCGCATCGATCCGCCTTTTCGTCTGCGGCTCGGCCCCCCTGCTGCCCTCGGTGTTCGCTGCGTTCGAAGAGCGCACGGGGCAACGTATCCTCGAGCGCTACGGCATGACCGAGGCGGTGATGATTACCTCGAACCGCTATGCGCAGGACGGCCGGATCGCGGGCACGGTGGGTTATCCGCTTCCGGGCGTGGAGCTGCGCGTGGTCGGCGGGGAAGAGCGCAGCGAGCTTCCCCCCGGCGAGGTTGGCGAGGTCGAGATTCGCGGGCCGAACTTGTGCGCCGGATACTGGCGGCGGCCCGAAGCAACCGCTGAGGCGATCGGTCCGGACGGCTTCTTCGTGACCGGCGACACCGGCTTTCGTGATGCCAGTGGGCGGCTGACGATTGCTGGACGCTCGAAGGATCTGATCATTTCCGGCGGCTTCAATATCTATCCGGCTGAACTGGAAATGGTCCTAGCCGAAGTGGACGGCGTGAGCGACGTGGCGATCATTGGCGTGCCGCACCCCGATTTCGGCGAGGCAGTGGTGGCTGTGGTCACCGCAGACCGGGCCGATCTGGATCCGGCGCAGATCGAGGCGGTGGCGACTGAAAAGCTTGCGCGGTTCAAGCAGCCCAAGGCGATCCGGATCGTGGATGAATTCCCGCGCAACGCCATGGGCAAAGTGCTCAAGGCAGAGCTGCGCAAGCGGTTTGCAGGTCTGTTCACCGCATAAGCGCCTGCTCGCTCAAGCCTGTTGGGCTTTTGGGATACCGCTGACGAGGCGCGCCACCTTCCGTTTGGCCTTGCGCTTTGCCTTGCGGAGCAGTTCGCGGTCCTCGGCTCGTTCGCGCTGCATGTAGAGCAGGCTTCCTGCGACAAGCCCTACAGTAAACAGCCCGGCCACCGAGCGGAGAGCGATCCGGGTGGTGATGAAGGCGGCCGCCGAAGCCAGAAGCGGGCTGTGTTCGAATGCGTCCCCGATCTTGCCGGCAAGCGGCATCGCCAGCGCGCTGCGAATGGCTTCGCTCATGCCTGTCTGCTCGTTCATGGTCTTGTCTCCTTGGGGCGGGATCACTGCAATGGTCGGCACGTTCGGTGACGGCCTGTGCGGTCAGGCCAGAAGATCGCGCAAATCGTCGGCGTGCTCTTCCTCCTGCGCGAGAATGCCCTCCAGCATCGTGCGGGTCGTGGGATCACGGTCGCCGAGGAACTGGATGAACTCGCGGTACGCCTCGACCGCGATGCGCTCGGCGACGAGGTTCTCGCGGATCATGTCCTGGGTCGATGTGGCCGGCACATATTCGGCGTGCGAGCGCTCGGCCAGCGTGGCGGGGTTGAGGTCGGGCTCGCCGCCCAGCTGCACGATACGTTCAGCGAGCTTGTGGGCGTGGGCCTGCTCTTCGCGGGCGTGGTCGAGAAAGTGCGCTTTGATCGGCTCAGAAACCACCCCGGTGATGCAATAGGCGTGCCGCAGATAGCGCAGCACGCAGACCCATTCGGTCGCCAGCGAGCGTCCGAGATGTTCGAGAATTACCTCGCGGTCTTCGGGATAGGACCGGGTTACCGGGCCCCGCTCGACATGCTTGCGCGCTTGGGCGCGCAGAACGGCGACAGGCGTGAACGGGGGCTTGGAATCAGGTTTTGCCATGGCTGGCTCCTTAAATGGTGCAAAGGCGGCGGCGCACGCCTGGCGCGCGCATCCCAGACCTAACGCTTGGGGTCGCCGCCGGTTCCTTGTTCGCTTCGCTTTGTGCGCTGCCTGTGGGAACAACCCGCCCGCTTCAACCATTGCACAGGATCGCGCGGCATCCGCCGCGCTGGAGAGCCCCCCAACATGACCCCCCAAATCCGCG
>CANEVG010000376.1 GCA_947442095.1 Sphingomonadaceae bacterium | reverse complement strand
GTGACCAGCTCCTCGGGCAGCAGCAGTCCGTATTTCGGGGTCAGACGTCCTGTTTCGGTTATCGCGCGCTTGCCGGTGCCAAGGTCGATCCGGTCGAGGTCGAGATGCTGGACAAGGCTGAGCCTGGCGCGCTCTGCGAGATACAGGAACAGCCGCTTGACCTTGATTGAGGCGCAGGCCTCCAGAAGCTCCTGCATGACTTTTGGGCGCAGAGAGGTCATGCCTTCGATGATTTGCGCGACCTCAACCAGGTCGAATTCTTTCGGGGCCAGGTGCAGCGTTTCCAGTATCGCTTGCTCCGGTGACGAACAGACCAGCGGCAAGCCCTCGGGGCTTTCCTTTGTCGTCATCGCTATCTGCGTGGGAAACAGCTTGGTCCGGACATGGCGGACTTGTGCGCCCCAATGGGCCCGAAACCATTTCGGCAATTGGACATCGGGCGCAGAAAACAGATAGGCCGTGTTGCTGCCGAAGCGCACATAGTGCCTGTGCCCGGTCATCTCCAATGCGGTCAACGCGCCGACATGGACAGGCAGGCCAGATTGCGTTTGGATGCTGTAGAGCGCCCCTTGCCAGGTAACCGTCTCGCTTGGGCGCTTGAACGCACCGCGCCCCAGCGAGACAAGCCATTTCGATGCGAGGTAGTTGCGGACATCTTGCGGGTTGATCCCACGTTCGCCGAGCCACTCGCTCGTGGCAACCGTATGAGGTTGCCACGCGTCGAGCAGTAGTTTGATTTTAGAGGCCTTTGATGAACCCATAGTTCATTTGTAGCATGATTTTCAAACCAACGGAAGTCTTGGTTTGAGAATGAGGCCCTAGATGCATGCTGTATGCATTTTGGGGTCATAGTTTAAACCAGTGCGCTTCCACGCTGTCCAGAGCCATGCTCGTTCCATGGAAGCTTTCAGGGTGACAGAGACCGTCGATGTCTGTCGGATCGATGCCAGCGGGTCTGCCTACGACAACCGATGAACCATGCGACCAGTTTGTGACCCGCTGGAGCTTTGCCCGACTTGAACGGTCCGGCGTGAACATGAGTAGAGCGCTTGGTTGCAAGTCATTGATAATATGTGAGCGCGCTTTGGGCGATGAAAAAGTGTAGTAACAACATTTGAAGGCGTTTCGCGCCGATCCCACCCGCGCGGCACTTCAAGAGCTATGGTTGAGCTCTGGTGCTTCATCTAATCTCACCGAAGTCCGGCGCTTAGACCTACCGTGAACTGTGATGGTCGCTCAGCGGGGACAATCTCCAAAACCTTCCATTCGCCTAACCACCCATCAGCGGTCATGAGCAGGGCTGATGCGCGGCACCGGAACCTGCCGGGCAGCTTCAACGGATTTTTCGCCAGCAGCCGACATTCTTAAACCGACGGCTTGTTGATCGCTCCGTGGCCATTGAAAGCCTGCGCAGCGCGATCGAGCAGCGCAAAGCAACGCCTGCCGAGATTGCGCAGGCAGCGAAGGACTGCGGAGCATGGAAGATCATGCGTCCCTATCTCGAGGCCCTGGCGCAGAATGGCCAACCTGGCCATTTTTGGGCTCACAGGTGAGTGGACCTGGTCGCATCTCGCCATGGCTTTGGAGTTGCCTCAACTGAAAGCGATAGGGAGCATTGAATATTTTGATCAGCTTTCATGTTTATATATAGGCAGGTAGGGCCGATATAGCTGATCTTGCTTGTTAGAAAAAATGATGCTATTTTCTAACAGAAAGGATTGGGCAGATGGCCGCCGTTGCTGACAGCATCATCAAGCGCGTACGAGGGAAGGGGCGAGGTTGGGCCTTTACGCCTAAGGATTTCCTCGACCTCGGCACACGCGCATCTGTTGATATGGCGCTGACACGTCTGACGCAATCCGGCCATATCCGCCGGATCGGGCGAGGCCTTTACGACTATCCGAAACTTCATGACCGTTTGGGCGCGCTAACGCCCGACGCCGATGCAATCGCGCAGGCAGTGGCCACTCAAGGTGGCGACAAACTCGTCCGATCGGGAGCGCAAGCAGCCAATCGCCTCGGGCTCTCCACCCAGGTGCCGGCGAAGGCAAGCTATGCGACAAGCGGGCCAACGCGCGTCAAGAAGATTGCAGGTCGCACGATTGCGCTCAAACGAACGCGCGCACCTATCCTCGACAGCGCTTTTCCCCGCGCCAATGCTGTGCTGCAAATGCTGGCCCATGCCGGCAAGGCGAACGTCGATGATGATCTCATTCGGCGTCTTGCTGCGGGCATCGATGACCGCGATTTGCAGGCGCTCAGAAAGGCGCAGGCACAGATGCCAAGCTGGATGAGTGATGCCGTTTTCAAGATGAGTGCAGCGCGGCATGGATGAATTTGCCCTGCGGCCTGACGATGATCGTTTCGCATTCATCAGCGAGGCGGCTGCACGCCGCGACGTAGCGCCGATCATCATCGAGAAGGATTTTTGGGTCTGCTGGACCTTGCGCCGCTTGCTGTCGATTCCGGGCATGGCAGGCACTCTGACCTTCAAGGGCGGGACCTCGCTTTCGAAAGCTTACGGCATCATCGAGCGCTTCTCCGAAGACATCGATCTCACCATTTCGCGCACAGCCCCCTTCCTCGCCAATACCTTATCCCCCATGGAAGAAGGCATCAGTGGCAAAGAGCGTGTGCGGCGCACGAAAGCGCTCAAGGCGGCGGCACAACGCTATGTGGGAGATGTCATCCTGCCCTCGCTACGCGAGGCGATTGCGCAAACGCTGGGCACACAGGATGGCTGGGACATCGCGCTCGATCCGGATGATCAGGATGCGCAAACCATCCTGTTCCAATACCCGGTCGTGCGAGCCTTCCGCGGATTTTTCGACGAAAGGCTCTTCAACCCTGAGGTCTTCGATACCGGGCCGTATGGCTACATAAAGCCGCGCATCAAGCTTGAGTTCGGCGCGCGCGGGGAAACCGAGCCGTCCGAGACGAAAACGATCGTCCCGTACATCGCGCAGGAGTTTCCGACCGAGTTCTCCAGCGCAGAGGTCGAAGTGGGGACCTTGTCCGTCGCCAGAACCTTTTGGGAAAAGGTGACGATCCTGCACGCCCTCTACCATGGCACCAAGCTGCTGCCGGAGATGTCTCGCCACTACTACGATACGGCCATGCTGGCGAAGAAAGGGGTGGATGCAATCGCTTTGGCCGCGCCGGAATTGCTCGCGAGAGTCGTACTCAACAAGAGCCTGATGTTTGCCGATAACAAGGCATCCTACGAAACGGCCGTTCTAGGCTCACTCCGCCTTGTTCCCCATGCTGATCTGCGCGAACGTCTTCGCGCAGACTACGCCGCGATGGGTGAAATGTTCATGGCAGCGCCGCCATCCTTCGAGGAACTGATCGACATGATCGCGGCGCTTGAGATGCGGATGAACGCGTAATTCAACAAGAACGCGTGGCAGCTCGCAGGCCCAGTTATTATCCGCGCTAGCCCGGATATCTCAAAGCGTTAGGTGCATCGGGGCTCCAGATATGATAATACTCTTTTGCAACAGAGAGATAGTCATACGCGGAGG
>CANEVG010000375.1 GCA_947442095.1 Sphingomonadaceae bacterium | reverse complement strand
CCGGGTGATCCGGCCCGCACTCGGGTCTTGCCGACCAAACGGCTGCCTTACCCGTTAAGGCAGCCGTTTCCGTTTTCAGGGGTTCGCGTTTAGACATCGCGGTCATGACTGCGCCGCTCGACCATGCCATAACCCGCTTTGCCCCCAGCCCCAACGGCCCGCTGCATCTGGGCCATGCCTATGCCGCCGTGATCGCGCATGATCGCGCGATCGATGCGGGCGGGCGCTTTCTCTTGCGGATCGAGGACATCGACGGCGCGCGCAGCCGGAGCGATCTGGCCGAGGAGTTTCGCGCGGATCTGACCTGGCTCGGTCTGGAGTTCGAAGAGGTCCCGGCCCAATCGACGCGCATCGCATCCTACCGCGAGGCCGCAGCCAATCTGCGCGCCATGGGGCTGCTTTATCCCTGCCGCTGCACCCGCGCCGATGTTGCCGCAGCGGCCACGCTGCAGGGTCCGGACGGGCCGATCTATCCCGGAACCTGCCTGCGCAATCCGCCGATGAACGCCGCCGATCCAGTCTGGCGGCTTGATGTGGAGCAGGCCTCGGAGCTCGCAGGTCCGCTGGAATGGCATGATGAGCGGCATGGCCCCCTGCGCGCCCGGCCCGAGCAGCTCGGCGATGTCGTGTTGTGGCGCCGCGATGCTCCGGCCAGCTATCATCTTGCGGCCACGGTTGACGATGCTGCGGACGGCGTGAGCGTGGTGACGCGGGGGGCCGATCTCTTCCCGGCGACGCATATCCATCGCCTGCTTCAGGTCCTGCTCGGCCTGCCCGAGCCGCGCTGGCACCACCACGGGCTGTTGGTGGGGCCGGACGGGCGCAAGCTGGCCAAGCGGCGTAATGCGCCTGCGCTCGCTGATCGCCGCCGCGCCGGGGAGAATGGCCACGTCTTAGCGAATGCCCTGCGCGCCGCCCGCCCTGATGCCACCCTCTTTGACACTGGCATTTCCCTCAGCGAGACCTTAAACCCAATCACATGATGTATTTTTTCATACCCGTGATCCTCGTGCTGATGGCGCTGACGGTCTACTCGCTCATTCGCGGCATCGTCGCGTTCCTGCAGAGCACGCAGAAGGATCTTGAAGGCGATGGCGCGCGGGCAACCGAGATGCAGCTGTTGCAGAACAAGATGATGTTCAATCGCATCAAGTATCAGGGGCTCGCCATCGGCGCGGTCGTGATCCTGCTCATGCTCACGCAGGGCGGCCGCTGAACCGGCGCGAGAGATTCCATGGTAAAGCTCAACAAGATCTACACCCGCACGGGTGATGACGGCACGACTGGACTGGTCGATGGCTCGCGCCGCGCCAAGCACGATGCCCGAATGGAAGCTATCGGCGAGGTCGATGAACTGAACAGCGCGATCGGTTTTGCTGCCTTGGCGCTGGAGGCAGATCGCGGGGAAGGCCTGAAGCGCATCCAGAACGATCTGTTCGATCTGGGCGCTGATCTGGCGACCCCGCTGGGGGATGTCGGCGGTGCGGACTTCACGCCGTCGCCCATGGTGCTGCGCGTCGTCACCGCCCAACATGAGCGGCTTGAAGCCGAGATCGATGCGCTCAATGCCGCGCTGCCGCCGCTTACCAGCTTTATCTTGCCCGGTGGCAGCGAGGGCGCAGCCCGGGTCCATCTCGCCCGCGCAATCGCCCGCCGCGCCGAACGCGCAGCCACCGCGCTGGCCGCGTCAGAGCCGGTCAATCCGGCGGCGCTGGCCTATCTCAACCGGCTTTCGGATTATCTTTTCGTCCTCGCCCGCGCAATCAACGCCGGCAAGGATCCGCTTTGGGTTCCCGGCGCTTCGCGCTGAACCTTCCCACGCACGCGAAACCGCATTAGGCAGCGCGCAAGTTCACACGGGAAGCGGGATCAAGCCATGCAGACAATTGCGGTCATCGGTGCCGGGCAAATGGGTTCGGGAATTGCCCAAGTTGCGGCCGGAGCAGGTAAGGCCGTGCTGCTGGCCGATGTCACGCTGACGCAGGCTGAAGCCGCCCTTGCGAAGATCGGCGCGGGGCTGGCGCGGCTGGTGCAGAAGGAAAAGCTTACGGCGCAAGCAGCTGAGGCGACACTCGCACGGATCATTCCGGTGGGGGATTATGCCCGGTTCGGCGAGGCTGACCTGATCATCGAAGCGGCCACCGAGCGCGAGGACATCAAGGCCCGCATTTTCGAGGCAGCGGGCAAAGTTCTGGCGCAAGGCGCGGTTCTGGCCAGCAACACCAGTTCGATCCCGATCACGCGCATGGCGGCGGGCGTGCCCGATCCCAGCCGGTTCATCGGCGTCCATTTCTTCAACCCGGTCCCGCTGATGAAACTGGTCGAAGTGATCCCTGGGCTAGCCTCTTCGGCGGATACCATTGCCCGCGTGCGCGCGTTTGCGGGCGCGCTGGGCAAGGACGTGGTGCTTTCGCAGGATGAGCCGGGCTTTATCGTGAACCGCATTCTCGTGCCCATGCTCAACGAGGCGTGCTTCGTGCTGGGCAGCGGCACCGCTTCGATCGCGGATATCGACGCTGGCTGCAAGCTGGGACTCAATCACCCCATGGGCCCGTTCGAACTTGCTGATTTCATCGGGCTCGACACCTGCCTCGAAATCGTGCGCGTGATCCACGGCACAACCGGCGATTCCAAGTATCGCCCCGCGCCGCTGCTGGTGAAATATGTCGAGGCGGGCTGGCTCGGCCGGAAAACCGGGCGCGGGTTCTACGATTACAGCGGCGAGAGCCCAGTTCCGACCCGTTAGCGTATCCGTGACGATCAAGCCAGAAATTGCGGGGTAGTGTAACTTCACGTCTGGAAATTCGTGAAGGGTGTGGGTGTGAAGCGCGTGCTGAGGCGCGCCTCAGCCCAGGCTGTCCATTCTGGTATTCCATGGAATTGCAACAAACCGTGGAGACCAAGGAATGAACGGGATTGGGGATACGACCGTGGAGGCCGTGTTGGAACATTTGATTGCCGATGGGGCTGGCGGCATTGGGCCGGCGTTTACCCGCATGTTCGAGCTGGCGATGCGCCTGGAACGGGAGCGTTATCTGGGTGCTGGCCATTACGAGCGTAGCGGTGATCGCCGCGGCTATGCCAATGGCTACAAGCCCAAGCGGCTCGACACGCCGGCCGGCACGCGCAGGGTACAGGTGCCCAAGACCTCCGGGCATGAAGATGAGCCCTTCTACCCGCAGTCACCCGAGCGTGGTCAGCGCTCCGTGCGCGCGGTGATGCTGGCGGTGGCCGAGATGGATATCAAGGGCGTCTCCACCCGGGAGGTGGAAGCCATCCTGCACCAGTTCGGCATCGAAGGCTTGTCCTCGACCCAGGTCGAGGTCACCGCAACCATTGCTCCGTAAACAACGCCAAGCGAGAACACATGGGAACGCAATGGAAATGGTTGTGTGCGTCAAGTTCTGCAAATTGATGGAGCGGCCATGGCGGTACTGGTTTTCGGGTTGGTTTAGCAGCGTCGCGCGCGCGCGCGATCTCGACACGCTGGCGGGCGGGCGATGCTGCGGTCACGCGGCTTGTCGCATTTCGGTT
>CANEVG010000374.1 GCA_947442095.1 Sphingomonadaceae bacterium | reverse complement strand
GCGGACACAATGCTTCACCCCCGACACCGCAGGGCATTCCGCAACAGAGCGCGCGATGATCAAGGAATTCCGCTGGTTCGCGCGCGAAGAGCTGACCCAGTGGCATGAACCGGTGTTTCCGAGGGACCTAATCGACATGATCTCGGCAGACACCGCGCCATGACCGATCCCGTCGTCCAGACGCTGACACCCGTCACGCACGATCTAGGCGCGTTTCAGGTGCGGCGCGTGCTGCCTTCCCCGGCGCGCACGATGATCGGCCCGTTCATCTTCGTAGACCAGTTCGGACCGGCAGTGCTGCCCGTGGGGACAGCGATGGACGTGCGCCCGCATCCGCATATCAATCTCGCCACCGTGACCTGGCTGTTTGGCGGCAAGTATGGCGGCGCGATCGATCACCGCGACAGCCTTGGCACGTTTGCCACGATCCGTCCGGGCCAGGTCAACCTGATGACCGCGGGGCGCGGCATCGTGCATTCCGAGCGCGGGCCGGAGGCTGAGCGCGCCGCTGGCCCAAGGCTCTATGGCATGCAGACCTGGCTCGCACTACCAGACGGGCGCGAGGAGATCGACCCGGCGTTCGAGCAGCAGGCGGACCTGCCGCTGATCAACGACGGCGACACCAGCGCGCGGGTGATCATGGGCACGCTCTGGGGCAAGACCGCGCCGACCACGCAGCACAGCCAGACGATCTATGCGGAGATCATGCTGCAGGCAGGCGGCGCAATTCCCATTGACGTTTCTGCCGATGAGCGCGCAGTCATGCTGGTGGGCGGCGATGCGCGCGTTGGCGGCATGGCGCTGGAGCTTTACAGCCTTGCCGTGCTGGCACCGGGCGCGGCGCTGAAGCTGACTTCGGAAAGCGGCGGGAGGGTCATGCTGCTGGGCGGCGAGGCTTTCACTTCGCGGCGCCACGTCTGGTGGAACTTCGTGAGCTCCCGCCGCGAGCGGATCACACAGGCCAAGCATGACTGGGATCAGGGGCGATTTGCCAAAGTGCCGGGCGATGAGGACGAGTTCATCCCGCTGCCACAGGCGCCCAACACGATAGCCAATCCATAAAAACACAAAGGGAGAGACTGCATGGCATTTGCCGGAGAGGTGGCGTGGATCACCGGAGCATCATCAGGCATCGGCGCAGCGATGGCGCGGGCTTTGGCGGCAGACGGGGCGCATGTGATCCTTTCAGGCCGCAATGCGGAGGCGCTGGCAGCCGTGGCGGCGGATTGCGCCAAAGGCGATGCCACAGCGCTGGTGCTACCGTTCGAAGTGACGGACCATACGGCGGCGCTCGCAGCGGCTGATCAAGCCTGGGACTGGGCGGCGGCGCGCAGCGGCGGGATCGATATCCTCGTCAACAACGCCGGCATTTCGCAGCGCAGCCTAGCCGTCGATACTGACTACACTGTCTATGAACGGATCATCGCGGTCGACCTGCTCGCGCCCATTGCGCTGACACAGGCAGTGCTGCCGCGCATGGTAACCCAAAGCAAGGGCCGGATCGTGATGATCTCCAGCATTGCCGGCAAAGTCGGCGCACCTATGCGCACCGCCTATAGCGCTGCAAAATTCGGGCTGATTGGCTATGCGGACTCGCTTCGCACCGAGGTTTCGCATCTGGGCGTGCAAATCCATGTTATCGCACCGGGCTCGATCCGCACCGATGTCTCGCGCAATGCGCTAACCGCCGACGGCAGCCGTAGGGGCGTGACCGACAAGGCGATCGAGCGCGGGTTTGATCCCGAAACTGCGGTGGCGACCATGCTTGCGGCCATGGCAGCAGGGACACGCGAAATCATTGTTGCCCGCGGGTTCGAGCTCGAAATTGGCGAATTACGGCGCACCCCAGATGCGCTGCATGACAAGATGGCAGCACTGATTACAGCAGGCTATGCCGCCAAGATGGAGGATGTAGCATGAGCACCGTCATGGCCCGCGTCAAACTCGCGAACGGTATCGAACTCGATGTGATCGACACCGGTCCGCGCGATGCGCCAGTGCTGATGTTCCTTCACGGTTTTCCCGAATCGCACCGCACTTGGCGGCACCAGATCGCGCACTTTTCGGATCGCTATCGCTGCATCGCGCCCGACCAGCGCGGCTATCGCGGCTCGTCCAAACCGGGCGGCGCAGAGAATTACACCCCGGACAAGCTGATCAGCGACATTTTCCTCCTCGCCGATGCACTGGGCGTGGGGCAGTTCACCGTGCTCGGCCATGATTGGGGCGGCGCGATTGCCTGGGGCGTCGCGCTGATGGGGCAAGGGACGCGGGTAACCCGCGCGGTTGTCGCCAACGCGCCGCATCCGGGGATCTTCCAGAAGCTGCTCTATCTCGATCCAGTACAGCGCGGGGCAAGCCAGTATATGCGTGCGTTTCGGGATACCGCGAACGACAAGCTGGTGTGCGAGCATGGGCTTGGCGCACTGCTCCTGCAGGTGCTGAACTGGGGCGACCGCGCACCCGTGATGGAAGAGGCCGAGCGCGCGGCGCTGCTCAAGGATTGGTCCAACCCGAACAGCGCCATTGCGATGCTTAACTGGTACCGGGCGAGCCCGATGGACGTGCCCGGCATGGACGCGCCCTTCGCGCTGCCCGCAGGCTATGCGCCGCCGCCGCTGCCGCCGCTGATGATCCCCACGCTGGTGATCTGGGCGATGGACGACATGGCCCTCCCGCCGTCGAATCTCGACGGGCTGGATGCGGTGATCCCAAACCTGACCATCGAACAAGTGCCCGATTGCGGGCATTTCGTGCCGTGGGAAGCGCCGGACAAAGTCAACGCGGCGCTGGAGGCGTTTCTGAGTTAGAGCTCCAGCCGGTAGAAGTGCGTGTCCACCGGCATGCGCGGAAAACCGGCAAGCAGGTCTTCAGGCAGGATCGCGACAAAGCCGTTCTTCGCGTAGAAGCGCCGCGCGGCCTGCAGCTTCTCGACGGTACCGAGTGTGATCGCTTTTATACCATTAGCCCGCGCATGATCGATGAGCATGGTGAGCAGCTGTGCGCCCACGCCCTGCCGGGCCCCACGCGCCTCTAACGCGACAAACATCTTGCGCAGGGCACCCTCGCGCTCACCAAACCCAATCAGGCCGATAGTGCCAACGATCCGGCCTTGCCGCTCCGCCACCCAGAAACCGCCCGTGCCAGACTGGTAAACAGCACGCACTTCGCGCAGATCGGGCTGGTCCTCGGCAGTGACCTCCACGCCGAACTCATCCCTCTGGATCGAGAGAATATGCGTGAGGACGGCGTCCTCGTCTTTCGCGACATAAGGGCGGTAAAGCGTTTCCTGCATGGTCAGAGCGTCTTGATACCGTCCGTCTCGGCGGACAGCGTCTCCAGCCATTTCTTGAGGCTGTCGCGCTTGGCGGGCATCAAGGCATTCCCGGCGGAGGAGAGCACGCGCGCGGGCACATTGCGCAAGTTCTCCTTGAGCATGGGGAGCACTGCCGGGCTATCACGCTGGGCGCCGTTCGGGTCCGCCAGCGCCATGATCCGCGCCGAGCCAGTCGAGCGCGTCGGCATTATGGAGATAGAG
>CANEVG010000373.1 GCA_947442095.1 Sphingomonadaceae bacterium | reverse complement strand
TGCACAGCTCAAAAACTTCGCGGAGAGATCGTGGCTTTTGGCCCGTAATGAATTCGACGTGATGTGTCAGAATGCCGTGATAGCCAGCCTGAAACGCGACGTCCGCAGTCACCATTTCGTCACTGCACCACAGATGGGCGTCGGGGTGGCCGTCCATGCCTTCGGCATATTGGCGCGGCACGCCCATCGCATCAAGCATCGCATAGCGCTCTTCCACGCTCACCGGCACATAGCGAATGGGAACACCGTAAACCTCGCTGGCCATGGCGGCGATGTCACGGAAGCTGACCAGATCCGGTCCAGTAACTTCGTAGACGGCACCATCGTGCCGCGTAGGATTGAGCAGGCAGGCCACCGCCGTTCGGGCTATGTCATTCTTTGAAATGGGCGCGAGCTTGCCGTCCCCCTCAACCTGCACCCATTCGCCGGAACGCAAGACTGGCTGTGCTGCAACCGTCGGGAAAACCTCTGCATAGCAGGCGTTGCGCATGATCGTGTAGCCGATGCCGCAGCTGCGTAGGTCATCCTCGGTGACAATATGGTCAGACGCCGACAGCGTTGGGTTTTGTGGGTGGATACCCGCCGTCGATGTGTAGACGATGTGCTTGATTCCAGACCGCTTCGCCGCATTGATCGCGTTGCGATGCTCTGGCACGCGCTTGGTGACGGCAAGGCTACTGATCAGCATCAGGACATCGCACCCGGCATAGGCGCGTTCGAGTGCCGCGGGATCGTTGTAGTCTGCGGCATGGACCGCAACGCCGCGTTGGCTGAGCGCATCCAGATTGTTCGGTGTGCGCGCGCTAACAGAAAGGTTTTCAGCCGGGATTTTCTCCAGCAACTGTTCGGTGATCTTCCTGCCAAGACTGCCGGATGCGCCGCTAATGACATATTTGGTCATGCTGTGTCCCTTTATTGAATCACGACGCCGCCATCGACACTCAGCAATACGCCAATCATGTAACTGGCAGCGTCCGAGGCGAGAAACAGCGCGGTCTGGGCGACTTCGTCTGCCGCCGCGATCCGGCCGATTGGAACCATCGCACCCATAGCTGCACGGCTTTGCGGTGCCGCGATGGCCCCTGCGAGCATCGGCGTATCGACAAAGCCGGGACAGATCGCGTTGACGCGAATACCGTGGGCGATGAGGTCCAACGCCGCCGCCTTGGTCAGCCCGCCAACACCGTGTTTGGACGCGACATAGGCGGCCATACCGGGCGCTGCGACCAGACTGGCAACTGAAGCAGTGTTGACTATGGCCGTGCCGCCATGCGCCTTG
The DNA here is from genome assembly GCA_947442095.1 of Sphingomonadaceae bacterium. Classification (GTDB taxonomy): domain Bacteria; phylum Pseudomonadota; class Alphaproteobacteria; order Sphingomonadales; family Sphingomonadaceae; genus Novosphingobium. The sequence continues at coordinate 2,295 of CANEVG010000373.1, read as the reverse complement.
AGCGCGGGAACCTCTGCTTTCATGCTGTAGAAAACGCCGTTCAGATTGGTGGCGATCAAGGCATCCCAATTCTCGACAGTGAAGTCTTCAAACGAGCCGCCAATCGCGGAAGGGATGCCGGCATTGTTGAAAGCGATGTGGAGCGCGCCATAAGTCTCAATGGCATGCGCAACCATGGCTTCGCAGGCAGCAAAATCCCTGACATCAGTGAAGACGCTCGTTGCTGTGCCCCCAGCGCTGCAAATGGCCTCTGCACCTGCTTCTGCAAGCGAGCTGTTCCTGTCCGCCAGCACGACCTTCGCGCCTTCACACGCAAAGGCCATAGCCGCCGCCAGACCGATACCGCTGGCTGCGCCAGTAACGAGAACGACCTTTCCGTCGAACCGCATCAGTTGATGTCTTCCAGCCAATTGATCCTTTGTAGTCCGGCGATGCAGGCGCTCATGCTCAATACCCCACTGTGAAACGTTCGCGGTGATGCTGGGGCGTGATGACCTCTTCGATCAGTGCGAGCGCGTAATCCTCGTTGGAAATCGAGCTTGTTCCATCGGCGGCGAACAACATGTCATCCTTGCCGGTACGGAATGTACCGGTGCGTTGCCCGGGACGCAGCCACGCAGAAGGTGCCAGGAACACCCAGTCGAGATCCGTCACCGGCTTCAGCAGATAATAGAGGGCACGGGTGCCTAGGATTGCGTTGCGGTACGGATCAAACGCCTTGTCCCAATGGCTTGAATCAAGATATTCCTTGCCTTCCGGCGTCATGAGACTGGCCGCGCCGCCAACGCAGACAAGGCGGGGGACACCGGCAAGCCGGGTGGCAGCAATGATCGCTTCGTGCCCCGCTACGCTTTGATCATGTATATCGGCGATGCTTGCTGCGCGTCCCGGGTGGAAGGCATGGATTACCGCGTCATGTCCTCGCAGGGCGTCTGTCAGCGGACCAGTGTTGAAAACATCGCCTTGTATGACCGTCAATCGCTCATGAGGTGTAACGGCGCCGGGATTTCGGACGATCGCTGTGACGACGAGCTCAGGGCGTGCCAACGCCTCGGCCAACAGGAATGATCCAGCAAAGCCGGTGCTGCCCAGGACCGCAATTCTTAAAAGAGCCCCTTTCCGGCGATCATCCAATGAAACTTGGCATCATGCTGGGCAGGCAGGAAAAGGGCGGGTGCCGCAGCACCCGCCCGGGTTACCTTAGAACTTCTTCTTGACCGTCACCGCCCATTCACGCGGACGACCCGGCATGCCCGAGATTGATCCTGCGCCCGCGCCGGTAAGGTCGAACTTCGACAGGAAGTAGTACTTGTCGAAAATGTTCGTCACTTCGAACGAAACGTCCAGATCCCGGCCGGCGTTGCGCCAGGTCAGCCGCGCGTTTGCGATGGTGAACGCGTCTGCAGTGGCGAACAGGTCCGAAGGCGAGCCCTTGGGCGCGATCGTCGCGGTGCCGGCAATCGCTCCCTGATAAGCCGCGTCGAAGCGCGGCGTGATCGAACCGGCGCCGCCAAGATCGGCCTCGTACTGGATGCCAGCGCTCCACTGTGCCTTGGATACGCCGCGCGGCGGCGAAACCAGCTGGCTGACAAGCGCAGGATCGGTGGAGCAGCCACTGGTAGCCCCGGCTGGATTGACGACCGCTGGCACCACGCACTTCCAGTCCCAGTCCAGCACTGATGCCGAGGCATCGATCTGGAGGCCCTTGACCGGCTGGATGAACAGTTCGGCTTCCAAGCCCTTAACGTCTGCGTCACCAGCGTTCTGCGGCACGGCGCATGGGCCGGGGCCACCGAACTGCGGGCAGGACAGCAGCGTCAGCTGCGCGCCCTTGAACTTGTTGAAATAAGCCGAGACGTTGAACCTGACGCGGCGATCGAACAGGTCGGTTTTCAGGCCGAGTTCGAAGGCTGTGAGCGTTTCCGGACCGAATGGTACGGCCTGCGCTGCATTGAACGGACGAGGTGCGATACCGCCGCCCTTGAAGCCCGTTGAAACCGTGGCGTAAGCCAGCACTGCGGGAGAGAACCGGTAGTCGGCACTGACACGGTAGTCGAACCGATTGCCGTTGAACCGGCCCGTGCTGCCTGTCAGAGCCGTGCCGTTCGGACCAGTGTAGCCAGCCCCGTTTGCAGCGCCGACCGGATCGAGAAAGCCGTTGATCGTCTTGCCGTCGAGATTGAAGCGGTTGAACGTGTAGGCCTTCGATTCATTGGTGTAGCGACCACCAAGGGTGATCGTCAGGGCCGGGGCCGGGTGGATGATCGCGGTAGCGAATACGGCCTTCGACTTCGA
>CANEVG010000372.1 GCA_947442095.1 Sphingomonadaceae bacterium | reverse complement strand
CGCGCTCGATCTCGTAGAGCCGCGCGGCCAGGGCTGGGATATCGCTGCCATCAAGGTCAAGCGAGGCGGCCTGATCGCCGATCAGCTCGGCCAGCATCGGGGCCTGCTCATCGCCCGGCGGCAGGGTGCGCCAGCGGTCGACCGAAGCCTTGAGGTCTGTCAGGCCCTTGTACACGCCCGAATTGGTAAGCGCCGGGGGCAAGTAGCTGACCAGTGTTGCGCCCGAGCGGCGCTTGGCGAGGACGCCTTCCGACGGATTGTTAGCGGCATAGAAATAGATATTCGGGAGATCGCCGATCAGCCGGTCCGGCCAGCATTCGGCGGTCAGGCCGGTTTGCTTGCCGGGCATGAATTCGAGGCTGCCGTGCGTGCCGAAATGCAGCACGGCGTGTGCCTTGAAGTCCTCGCGCAGCCAGCGGTAGAACGCTGCAAAGGCGTGTGTGGGGGCAAAGCGGCCCTCGAACAGCAGTCGCATCGGATCGCCTTCGATGCCGATTGCGGGCTGAATGCCGATGAACACGTTGCCGAACTGCGCGCCGAGGATCTGCACTGCGCTGCCGTCGGACTGCAGCTTGCCGGGCGCAGGGCCCCATGCGGCTTCGATTTCCTTCAGCCAGGTCTCGCCCCGCACGATGGTATCGGCACTGACCCGCGCGTGGACATTGGCTTCGGTGCCATAGCGCGCGGCATTGCCGCCCAGGATCTGTGTCCGAAGATCATCGACCGTGGCGGGGATTTCCACGTTGTAACCCTCGCGGCCGAGGCGCGTGAGCGTGGCATGGAGCGATTCGAACACCGCGAGGAACTGGGCCGTGCCAGCCGCACCGGCGTTCGGCGGGAAGTTGAACAAAACGATGGCGACGCGGCGCTCGGCTTCGGCGGCCTTGCGCAAGTCAATCATCTTGATCACGCGGTCAGCCAGCGACTCTGCCCGTTCTGCGCAGCTTTCCATCTGGCGGACCGCGCCGGTCGAAGGGAAGGTGCAGCCCCGATTGCAGCCGGTGCAGGGTGTGTCCGAGCCGTCCGAGCGCCCGCCGAACACCATCGGCTGCGTGCCGCCGTCCAGTTCGGGGATCGCGATCATCATCGTCGATTCGAGCGGCAGCAGCCCCTGGCCATTGGCGCCCCAGGCCTGCAAGGTCTGGAATTCGACCGGATGCGCGGCGATATAGGGCCGGTCCAGCTTCGTGAGCATGGCTTCGGCAGCGGCGGTGTCGTTATAGGCCGGGCCGCCGACGAGGCTGAAGCCCGTGAGGTTGACCACCGCATCGACGATCGCCTTGCCATCCTTCATGAACAGCTGCTCGATTGCCGGGCGGCCATCAAGCCCGCCTGCAAACGCTGGAATGACCTTTAGCCCCCTGGCTTCCATTGCTGCGATCACGCCGTCGTAATGCGCAGCATCGCGGGCTAGGACGTAAGAGCGCAGCATCAGCACGCCGACCGTGCCGCGCGTGGCCTGAACGGGTGGCAAATCGGCTACATTGGCCGACATACGCGGCTGCATAGCCGGATGATAGACGCCGACTTCGGGATATTCGCGCGGGGCCGCCGCCTTCATCGCGCCGCGCAGGGCCGCGCGCTCGCCTGCAGCGTAGCGGTCGATCAGCGCGCGGATCATATCCACCACGTTGTCGTCGCTGCCGGCCAGCCAATACTGCAGCGTCAGGAAATAGGCGCGCACGTCCTGCGCTGTGCCCGGCACGAACCGCAGCAGCTTGGGCAGGCGGCGCAGCATGGCCATCTGGCCCTTGCCCGAACTCGCCCCCGGCTTGCCCGATCCGCGCAGCTTCTTGAGCATCGCCATCATGCCCGTGGCGGGCTTGTCCATGCGGTAGTCGCCCATGCGCGTGAGCTTGACCACTTCGCCCGCCGACATGAGGCCGACCATCGCGTCGCACTCGTCCTGCCGGGCCTGCAGGGCGGGCAGGACGGCGCGAATATGATCCTCGAGGAATAGCATCGTGCACAAAATGATGTCACCGCATGCGATGTCGCTGCGGGCGGCTTCCAGCGTTTCCGGCTTCTCTTCCCAGTCGGCGGCTGCATGGAAGGCGATGGCAACGCCGGTTCCGGCGCGGTCGAACTGTTGCTGCGCGCGCTGGAAAGCGCCCGAAAGGTGGTTGTCGAGCGTAATGACGACAACGCGCACCGGAACATTGGCAGGCGTGTTCGGCGTTGCCGCCGTGCTCGATGGGGCCTTAGCGCGCATAATGTGCTTTTGCCTCGTAGAGCGTGTCGAGCGTGATAGCCGCCAGCCCCATTTCGTCTGCGTACTTCTCGGTGTTCCGCTTCGCCTTGCCGCGGACGAAGAAAGGGATCTTGCGCAGTTCGCGTTCGGCCTCGTCGGTCCAGCCAGCGGCCAGAGCGAGGGCAATCTCGGTATCGCTGTTGGTGGCGGCCGGTTCCAGCGCGGCCACGACGGCCGGCTCGCGCTGTGCCGGTCCATGGCCATGAAGGTGCGAAGCACCGGCCGTGTCGCTGAATTCGAAATCATCGCGGAACATGGTGAGGAGGTGCTCCTCCAGCCCCATGACCAGCGGATGGACCCAGGTATCGAACAGCACGTTCGCGCCTTCGAAGCCCATCTGCGGGCTGAACCGGGCGGGGAAGTCCTGCACATGGACAGGCGCGGAAATCACGGCGCAGGGCAGACCCAGCCGCTTGGCGATGTGACGCTCCATTTGGGTGCCGAGCACCAGTTCGGGGGCGGCTGCCGCAATGGCTTCCTCTACCGTCAGGTGATCGTCGGTGATCAGCGGCTCGAGCCCGTATTCCTTGGCCGCGAGGCGCATTTCCCGTGCGAATTCGCGGTTGTAGCAGCCAATGCCGCAAACGGTGAAACCAAGCTCCTCGCTCGCCACCCGGGCGGCAGCGATGGCGTGGGTGGCATCGCCGAACACGAACACGCGCTTGCCGGTGAGGTAGGTTGAATCGACCGAACGGCTCCACCACGGCATGTGTGAGGAAGGGTCATCAAGCGCGAGTGCGGGATCAACCCCGGCGAGCGCTGCCACTTCAGAAATGAACGCGCGCGTCGCGCCAACACCGATTGGAACGGTGCGGATTGCCGGCTGGGCGAACGTTTTGTCGAGCCAGCGCGCGGCCGCGTCGCCGATTTCGGGATAGAGCACGATGTTGAAATCAGCGGCGCCGATCGTCTTGATATCGCTGGGCGAGGCGCCGAGCGGCGCGACGAGATGCACATCGATGCCAAGAAGATCGAGAATTCGGCGGATCTCGCGAAGATCATCGCGGTGGCGGAAACCGAGCGCGGCCGGGCCAAGCAGGTTGACACGCGGGCGGCGGCCTTCGCGCGGCTCGGGGCGCACCGATGTATCGGCAAGGTGGCGGACAATCTGGTAGAACGTTTCCGAAGCGCCCCAGTTTTCCTTGCGCTGATAGCTGGGCAGTTCGAGCGGAATGACCGGGCAGGGCAAACCCATGTTTTCGGCAAGGCCGGCAGGATCGTCTTGAATGAGCTCGGCCGTGCACGACGCACCCACCAGCAGCGCCTCAGGCTTGAACCGCTCCACTGCATCGCGCGCCGCGTCCTGGAACAGGCTGGCGGTATCCTTGCCCAGATCACGCGCCTGGAACGTGGT
>CANEVG010000371.1 GCA_947442095.1 Sphingomonadaceae bacterium | reverse complement strand
CGATTGCGGCGGTCGCGGTGCTGACAGTCTGCGCGGTGCTGACCGTGCCGGCGCTGACCAGCGGTGCGATGGGGGCAGAAACCTCGGCGTGGAAAGGCCAGTTCAAAGGCGATGCCTTTGCCGCCTTTGCTAAGCTGCTGATCTATGTCGGCGCGGCGGTGACACTGATCGTGGCGCCCGCGTTTTTCGAGCGCAGCAAGGCGATGCGCGCCGAATTCCCGCTGCTGATCCTGTTCGCCTCGATGGGCATGGGCATGATGGTTTCGGCCACCGACATGCTCTCGCTCTACATCGGGCTCGAACTCAACAGCCTTGCGGCTTATGTGCTGGCCTCGTTCCTGCGCGCGGATGAACGGTCGGCGGAAGCCGGGCTCAAGTATTTCGTGCTGGGCTCGCTCGCCTCAGGCATCCTGCTTTATGGCGTGAGCCTGACGTACGGCTTCATGGGCAGCACGAGCTTTGAAGGCATCCGCGCCGCGATGAGCGGGCCGCTTTCGATGGGCACGACCTTCGGGATCGTGTTCGTGCTGGCGGGGCTGGCCTTCAAGATCAGCGCCGCGCCGTTCCACATGTGGACACCCGACGTTTATGAAGGCGCGCCGACGCCGGTGACGACCTTCTTCGCGATTGCCCCCAAGGTGGCGGCGCTGGCGCTGCTCATGCGGGTCAGCCTCGATGCCTTTGGCGCGCAGCCGGGGGCGTGGCAGCAGATCGTGATCTTCGTGGCGCTGCTTTCGATCGTGATCGGCGCGCTGGGCGCGATCGGGCAGGACAATATCAAGCGCCTGATGGCCTATTCCTCGATCAACAATGTCGGCTTCATGCTCATCGGCCTTGCCTGCACCAACCAGGCGGGCGCGGCGGCGATGCTGGTGTATCTGGCGATCTACGTCGCGATGTCGGTGGCGGGCTTTGTCGCGGTGCTGATGCTGCGCGACGAAGAGGGTGCGCCGGTTGAATCGATTGCGGCGATGGCGGGGCTTTCCAAGACCCGGCCTTGGCTGGCGCTGGCGCTGGCGATGGTGATGTTCAGCCTTGCGGGTATCCCGCCGCTGTTCGGGTTCTGGGGCAAGTTTCTGGTGTTTCAGGCGGCGGTGCAGGCGGACCTGCTCGCGCTTGCGGCCATCGGCATTGCCGCTTCGGTGATCGGCGCGTTCTATTACATCAAGGTCGTCAAGGTGATGTACTTCGATGAGGCCGCCGATGTGGTGCGGGGCAAGAGCGATGCGGCGCAGCGCGTGCTGCTGGTCGCCTCGACTGCGGCGATCTCGCCGCTGGGCTACTTGCTGACCAAGGCGCTGGGCGTGCTGGCGGGCAATGCCGCCGCTGCCTTGTTCCATTTCGCGTGATTTTCTGACCCCGAACCCGATTATCAAGGTCGTCGCCGAAATCGCCTCGACCAATTCCGCGCTCCTGGCGCGGGCGGCTGCGGGCGAGGTGCTGCTTGAGGGGCACTGGCTGGTAACCGACCGCCAGACTGGCGGACGTGGCCGCGCGGGGCGGGTGTGGACAAGCGGCTGCGGCAACTTCATGGGCTCGACTGCCGCCGTGCTGCGCCATTCCGATGGCCCGCCGCAGACGCTGGCGCTGGTGGCAGGCCTTGCCGCACACCGCGCGCTGATGGCCGTGGTGCCGGGGCTAGCCGGGCCGAAGTCTGATGGTCTGGCGCTCAAGTGGCCCAATGATCTCATGGTGGGGGCGGCCAAGCTCGGCGGCATTCTGCTGGAGCGGCAGGGCGAGGTTGTGGTCGTCGGTATCGGGGTGAATCTGGCCGAAGCACCTGCGGTGGCGGACCGGGCGACAGTCTCGCTCGCGGCGCTGGGCTATGCTGCGGGGCGCGATGTGTTTGCCTCCGCGCTAGTGGAGACCTGGGCCGAGGCGCTGGACCTGTGGCACCGGGGCGGCTGGCGGAGCCTTCGCGAGGAATGGCTGGCGCGGGCGCATCCGGAAGGCACCCTGTTTAGCGTGAACCATGCGGCCGAGGGCAAGCTCATCGGCGCCTATGCCGGGCTCGACCCGGACGGCGCGGTCCTTCTGCGCTTGGCGGACGGCGCGGTCCGTGCCATCCACGCGGGCGATGTGGAGCTGGTGGGCTCTTACACGGGTTTGGGATCTGGAGCGGTGAACGATGCTTCTCGCGGTTGACGTGGGCAACACCAATGTCGTTTTCGCGCTGTTCGAGGGGCGGGAGATCAAGTCGCGCTGGCGGGTTGCGACCGATCCGCGCCGCACGGCGGACGAATATGCGGTGTGGCTGCTGCAGCTGATGCAATTGCAGGGCTTCGATCCCAAGGCGGTGAAGCAGATCCTGATCTCGACCGTGGTGCCGCGCGCGCTGCACAATCTGGAAGTGCTGGGGCAGAAGTATTTCGGGATCGATCCGCTGGTGGCGGGGCAGCCGCCGGTGGAGTGGGGCTTTGTCGCCGATGTTGAGCACCCGCGCTCGCTGGGTGCGGACCGCGCGGTGAACACCGTGGCGGCGCATGCGAAGTATCCGGGTGACCTGATCGTGATCGATTTCGGGACCGCGACGACCTTCGATGTGGTCGATGCAAGCGGGGCCTACAAGGGCGGGATCATTGCGCCGGGCATCAACCTGTCGCTCGATGCGTTGGTGACCGCGGCGGCCAAGCTGCCGCGCATCGCGATCGCGCCGCCGCAGGGCAACAATCGCAGCGTGATCGGCCGTAACACCGAAGATCAGATGCAGATCGGGGTGTTTTGGGGCTATGTGGCGATGATGGAGGGTTTGATATCCCGTTTGCGCGCCGAAATCGGGCGGCCCGTTAAGGTCGTCGCGACCGGTGGCCTTGCGGTGCTGTTCGACGAGCACACCGCGATCTTCGACTATGTCGACACTGATCTGACGCTGGACGGCATCGCCATCCTTGCGGAACGTGTTGCTATCTCATGATTTTTCGGGCCAACCGCCCCAAGTGAACTGGAATTTTTGTGAAACCCGGTAAGGAATTGCTGTTTCTCGCTCTCGGAGGATCGGGCGAGATCGGAATGAACGTCAACCTCTATGGCTGCAACGGCAAGTGGCTGATGGTCGACCTCGGCATGACCTTTGCCGATGCGCACTATCCCGGCGTCGATCTGGTGTTTGCCGACCTGTCGTTCATCGAGGACCGGCTGGACGACCTGCTCGGCGTGGTGCTGACACACGCGCACGAGGACCATATCGGCGCGGTGCCCTATTTCGCACAGGACCTTGGCGTGCCGCTTTATGCAACACCGTTTACCGCGCGGCTGGTGGCGGAGAAGCTCAACGAGGCGGGTATCGCCAAGCAGGTGAAACTGAATGTCGTGCCCAACGACAGCTCGCTGAGCATCGGGCCGTTCGATATTCGCTATGTGCCGCTGGCACACTCGATTGCCGAGGGCAATGCGCTGGTGATCGATACGCCGCATGGCCGTATATTCCACACCGGCGACTGGAAGCTGGACGACGAGCCGCTGATCGGCGTGCCCGCAACGGCGGAGGAACTCACCGAAATCGGCAACGAGGGCGTGCTCGCACTCGTCTGCGATTCGACCAATGTGTTCAATCCCAAGGCGTCCGGCTCCGAAGGCGGCGTGCGCGACGGGCTGCTGAAGATGGTCGAGGGGCT
>CANEVG010000370.1 GCA_947442095.1 Sphingomonadaceae bacterium | reverse complement strand
TGTCTCGCCAGCCTCAACCCGCGCGCCCCACAGTGCAAACATCGTGGCATCGCCGCCATCATCGAGGATCATGTTGGCAGTCTGGCCCGAAACATCTGCGTCCCAGGTGGAGATCGAGCCGACATAGTCCCAGTATTCCGCGAGGCTTTCGCCCTTGATCGCGAAGACCGGCACGCCCGAGGCCGCGATGGCAGCCGCTGCGTGATCCTGGGTCGAAAAGATGTTGCAGGTCGCCCAGCGCACATCGGCGCCAAGCGCAGTCAGCGTCTCGATCAGAACGGCGGTCTGGATCGTCATGTGGAGCGAGCCGGTGATGCGCGCGCCTTTGAGCGGCTGCGACGCGCCAAATTCCTCGCGCAGGGCCATCAGGCCCGGCATTTCGGTTTCGGCGATCTTGATTTCGGCACGGCCGAAGTCGGCCAGGCTGATGTCGGCGATTACGTAGTCCTTCCGGGCGTCAAGCACGCTGGCCACGAAGCAGTCTCCAATAATGAAAGTCGAACAGAAACGGCCCGCCTGAAGGTGGACCCACTTACTAGTCTCTTAGCGGGCCTTGCAGAGCTTCGCAATTCCTATATAAAGATATCTTTATATCATGCCCGCAAGGGCTGATGGCAGCATGCTATTTGCGCCCAACCGGGCGGGGCACCGCTGCGGCCACTTGCACCGGGCAGGCCTTGAGCACCAACTCCTCGCCCACCAGAACATTGGCAGCGGCGGACAAGGCTTCCGGTCCGCTCCCCGCCAGCGCCGCCGCGACCTCGCCCAGGTCGCGGCAACCATAGGATGCCTGCTCACCATAGTGGTTGGCCATGCGCACGCTCGCCCGGTCCAGCGAATCCAGCGCGGCCACCGAACCAAGCTTAAGGCGCATTTCGCCTAGAATCTGCGAATTCACCTTGTCCAGTTGCGGCCGGTCGCGCAGCACAAAGCGGTCATAGGCCGTGCGATAATGCTGCGCGCCGCTGCGGCAAGGCAGCGAGCCCACCATCAGCAGCACATCGAGCTGCCGCAGCTTTGCCGCCCGAACCAGCTGCGCCGTCCAGCAGCCCGCCGCAGCCTGTGCCGGTGTACCTGCCATGGCCAGCAGCGCGCCGCTGGCCGCGATGGCGAAGAGTGATGTGCGCATGCCCTGATTCTGCCTTGCGGAGCGTGCCCCTGTCCTGTGGGACAAGTGTGCAGGATCAGAGTTCCTGCTTGTTCAAGGTTCCCGGTAAACCTGAATTAGGGCTGGCGCTACCGATCGCGGCGGACCACGCCCTTCGCGCCAACGGTTGGCCAGCGGTTGTCCAACGGTTGCGCTGTAACATGCCGCTCCTATATCGTCGTTTGCGCATTCACGCACAGACTAACACGAAAGGACCTCGCCCATGACGATAGCGGTTGGAGACAAGCTTCCCGATGTAAAGCTGGTGAAAGCCACAGCAGACGGGATTGATGCGGTGCAGTCCGCTGAATACTTCGCCGGCAAGCGCATCGCGCTGTTTTCGGTGCCGGGCGCATTCACGCCCACCTGCTCGGCCAAGCATCTGCCCGGCTTCGTTGAAAAGGCTGGCGACATCCGCGCCAAGGGCGTGGACGAGATCGTCTGCACCGCGGTCAACGATCCGTTCGTAATGAAGGCCTGGGGGGCAGCTGCCGGTTCGGCCGATGTCACCATGCTGGCAGACGGCAACGGCGATTTCGCCAAAGCGCTGGGCCTCACCATGGACGGCACCGGCTATGGCCTTGGCATTCGCGGCCAGCGTTTCGCGCTGGTCGTGAACGACGGCACCGTGGAACAAGTCCACATCGAAGCGCCCGGCGATTTCAATGTCTCCTCGGCCGAGTATGTGCTCGAGCACCTGTGACGTAATACATCGTAATACTAATGCCGCAGCGCAGCGCACACTGCTCTGCGCTGCGGCATGAAATGCCCCAAAAGCTCCCCACCTGCGGGCTTGACGAGTGTCAAAAATTCGCCATCCTCTTTACGTTGCACCGCATCATGGGGGTCATGGATGGACGGAATTCGCGTCGGCAAGCGCATTGTCGGAACACAGTCGCTAGTCACTATCGGATGGGACAACATCCCGAAGGTGGAAGGCGGCGCGTTCAAGTGCCTGTTTTTTACTTGGTTCCAGCCCGCGGTGCTTTTCGGCCTCGTGGCATTCTGGTATTATGCGCCCAATTCGATCGCCAAGGCTTCGACCGCGATATGGATCGGCATCGGCTTTCGTCTTGTGCTCCAGTATCTCGAGTTGCGCTTTCCCCGCCACGAAAGCTGGGCAATCACCTGGAAGGAACTGGCGACCGATCTGTTCTATGTCGGCGTGTCCTACACGATGGTGAATCTGGCTGAAAACTACATCGGCAGCGATGTGGCTGTGGATGCAATCCAGAGCAGCTTTGAAATGGACAAGTTCGCCTGGTTTACCGCCCTGCCACTGCTGATTCAGGCCGTCCTCATCCTGTTCATCTTCGATTTCGGCCAGTACTGGATGCACCGGGGCATGCACAACTGGTACCCGCTTTGGCTACCGCATTCGGTGCACCACTACATCACCCAGCTCAACGTTCACAAAGGCGCGGTCGGCAATCCGGTCGAGCTGTTCCTGATCGGCCTGGGCATCGGCGGGTTCTTCGATTTTCTGCCCCGCGCGTTCCTCCTTTCGGGCGCCATCGGCATGTCGATCGGCGCGTACCAGCACATCAACGTGCGGTTCAATTCCCCGCGCTGGTGGCGGTTCATGTTCAACACGACCGAGCACCACAGCCTGCACCATTCGCAGGATTTCGAATCCACGCGCAGCAATTACGCCAACACCTTCATCATCATCGACCGCATGTTCGGCACCTGCATCGACGGTGAAGCGGAGCTGCTAGGCATGGAAGGCGGCCGACGCATGACGATCCGCGAGCAGATGCTCTATCCCTTCACCGAAGGCTGGAAGGCCTACCGCGAACGGGCCTCCCGCCCGCGCTTCTTCGATGACGAGACTTCCGCGGTTCCGGCGGAATAGCGAGTGCCTACGCTCAACGCTGCGCGCCCTTTCACAGCATACCTTCCGCGAAAGTCTTCTCCCCTGCGCTTCCTCGACTGGATCTGGCATATTCGCGGCACCGTCCCGCTGGGTGCAGCGCAATCGAGCGAGGATGCGTTCGGCAGGCTTGACCCGCTGTTCAAGCAGCCAGGCACAAACCGCGCGCAATCGGGCGACACGCTGACCTTCGAGAAGAAGAACCAGCTCGCGCAGGACAAGCTTTCAGTGTTCGACAGCGGCGTGCTGCAGATCGAGCAGGCCGCGACCGGTCCGGTGCTGCGCTATCATCTCGTCAGCCGCGCCCTGCTCTATTGCTTCCTCGCGCCGCTGCTGTTCCTGGGCGTCGCGCAATTGACCGTGGCGTTGGGCGAACGCGCCAAGCCGACGGCCGAGGAAGAAGCCAAGGCGGAAGCCAAGGAAAAAGCAAAAAGGAAGGACAAGGAGGCCGAACTGCAGCTCAATCCGGTGGACAAACTCCTCGGTGCCCCGGCCCCGGAAAAACCCAAAGACGAGAAGGGCAAGAAAAAGGAGAAGGACAAGGAGGAATCGCCCAAGGGCTTTTCGCCCACGCCCGCCTATGTCTTTGCTGCCATTTTCGC
>CANEVG010000369.1 GCA_947442095.1 Sphingomonadaceae bacterium | reverse complement strand
TGTAGATCGTGCCGGAGAAGGCCTGCACTGCAGCAAAGCGGAATGGCGTGTAGTACTCGTTGAACAGGTTCTGCACTTCGACCGAGATCGATAGGTCCTCGCTCTGGCTGCGCCAGGTCAGGCGCGCGTTGGCCAGCGTGTAAGCCGCAGCGAAGTCGATCGGAGCCCCGCCGGCAATACGGCCATTGTTGTTGCGGCCAAAGTAGCTGATGTCGAAGCGCGGGGTGATCGAGCCTGCCGAACCCAGCTCGGCGCGATATTGGGCGCCGACACTCCACTTCCACTTCGGCAAGGCGAGCGGATCGCTGAGCAGCACGGCATTGCCCACACGCGGATCGATGTTGGACCAATCGCCGTCGATGTAGCTGACCGAGCCATCGAGCGCGAGACCCTCGATCGGATTGGCCTGCACTTCGAGTTCGGCACCCTTGATCTTGCCGTTGCCCGCATTCTGGCGCGCACCGCACGGCGCGTTGGAACCCAGCGAGGCGCAAGTGATAAGCGGCAGCTGCACGTCCTGATAGTCGTTGATGAATGCCGAAACGTTCACCCGCAGACGCCGATCAAACAGGTCGGTCTTAAGGCCTGCTTCATAGGCGGTCACGGTTTCCGGCCCGAAGCTGCCGTTCAGCGCCTGCGGTGCATCGAACGGACGCGCGGTCACGCCGCCGCCCTTGAAGCCGGTGCCCACGGTGACATAGGCCAGCACTTCGGGCGAGAAGCGGTAGTCGGCTGAAACGCGCCAGTCGACGCGGTTGCCATCAAACGTCGCGGTGACCCCGTTCAGCGCGCCGAGGAAATACGAGACCGACCGATCGTAGTTGAGGCGAACGAAGGTATAATCCTTATGCTCCTCGGTATAGCGCACGCCGCCGGTCAAGGTCAGCCCATCGATAGGCCGCGCGATCACAGTGCCGAACACGGCCTTGCTATCGGCATTCACCGGATCGTTGCCAAGGAACTGGAAGTTCAGGCCAGGTGCGATGTAGCGGATGTCCTGCCGGGTAAAGTAAGTCGAGCGCTGGTCGGAATAGAAGCCGCCGACCGTGAAATCGATCTTGTCGCCAATCTTGCCGTTGAGGCGCAATTCCTGGCTGAAGAACCAGAAACTGAGATCGTTGAAGCCCTGGCCTATCACGTTGAGGTCGGGCGTGAAGTCGTCGTCTGTCCCCCACTGTGTGCTGTATTCGCGGTAGGCGGTGATCGACTGGAGGTTGAAGCTGTCACCCAGCTTGAACGTGCCGTTGCCCGAGACGCCCCAGCCGGAAAACTTCGTGCGGTTGGGCATGTTGTACCCATCCTTCACCTGACCCCACGGTCCGGGGATCGAAAGGCCCGGCGGCGGCGTGTTGCCGGGGGCGTAGAAGTTGGCGAACGTGCAGAACCGGCCGCATAAATAGGTACTGCTGACGCGCGCCGGGTTCACCGACGTGAGGACTTCAGCGGCGTTCGTGCGATTCTCGTAGGTGTAGTCAGCCGCGACAATGTAATCGATGCTGTCGTTCGGGTTATAGCGCAGCGATCCGCGAAGCCCTGCGTAATTGCGCTCGCCCAGCTTGTCGATCAGGCAGTTCTGCCCGCTGCCCGGTCGCGCGCCGATGCCCTGCACGTTATTGGGGAATACGCAACCATAGTCGAGCTGATCAACGTATCCGTTCTGCCGCTTGTAAACGCCCGAGACGCGCGCGGACAGACCCTCAGCCAGCTTGAAGTTGGCGCTGCCACGCAGGTCGGTGCGCTGGCGGCTGCCGTAGACCGCCTCGACCATGCCGCTGTTGTCTTCGGTCGGCTTCTTGGAGAAAAGCTTGATCGCGCCGCCGATGGAGTTGCGGCCCGTGTTGGTGCCCTGCGGCCCGCGCAGGATTTCCACCCGGTCGAGATCAAGCAGATCAAGAATACCACCAGTCAGCGTCGCAAGATAAACGTCGTCGACATACATGCCGACACCAGGTTCATAGGCGGGGTTGAAGTCGAACTGGCCGATGCCGCGGATCGATGCGCCGAGCGAGGAACCATACGCACCGCCCTGCGCGTTGAGCACCACGTTCGGGGCCTGCGCGGCGATCTGCGAAAGATCAGTCTGGTTGCGCGAGGCGAGCAGCGCAGAATCAATCGCGGTGATCGAGATCGGCGTGTCCTGCAGCCGCTGCGAACGGAACTGCGCGGTCACAACGATCTCCGCAATTCCGGCCGGGGCTTCCGCCGCATCGGCCTCGGTTTGAGCCTGCGGGGCATCCTGAGCAAACGACGGGGCCGCCAGCCCAAAGGTAAGCGCAAGGGCGCTGCTGGCAGCAAATTGGCGCAATGATTGTGCGGGTGACTTCGCCATGGGGTAACCCCTCTCCTGTTTTGGTCCTCTGCAGGGACCGTTATACCGTTTGTTAGTAAGGCATACTAATTTGCCCTTGGCAAGCCCTTGCTGCACGGATTGTGCGCAGCGGGCGCCCTCCTGCCGCCAGCCTCTTGCTGTCTGCGCAACACATCGCGATAAGCGCGCTATGGCCACCAAGATTGCCGCAGCCCCAGCCACTCCCCGCCCGGATCTCGATCTGGGCGAGGATGCTGCGCTGCTGGTTGATCTGCTCAAGCTCGCCACTTTCATCGCGCAGCCCATGCGCGAAGGCGTGGCTGAGCCGTTGGGACTCTCGGCCAACGACCTCAAGATCATCCTCGCACTCGGCGGCGAAGGCGAACTCGCCGGGCACGAACTCTCGGAAATCATGGGCCTGCCGCCGATGAATGTAAGCCGCGCCATCGCCGCGCTTACCGCGCGCGGGCTGGTCGAACCGGGCGAAGATGCCTCAAACCGCCGCCGCAAGCCCGTGCGGTTGACGGCGGAGGGCACCGCGCTGTTCCAGCAAACCATCCCGGCGATGGCGACCGTGGGCGGCAAGCTGTTCGCCGATTTCACGCCTGACGAGCGGGCAGTGTTCCACAGCGCGGCGCAGGCGATTCTAGCGCGGATGACGGGCGGGGAATAGGGGTTCTACCAATGCAAATTGCCCGGTTTGCGGTGACGAAGTCGAGGCCAAATCCCTTTATCCACGGTCTGTCTGCAACAAATGCGCGGAGCGCGCGACCGCTCTAGACGGGCACACAGTCGAGTTCTTCCGATCGAGTCCGTTTGGTGATTTCACCGCCAGATATACTGCAGCCTGCGAAGTCTATGACGATCAAGATTGCTTGATCGAAGGCATCAGATGCAGGGTGGATGTCGCGCGTTTCGGCGGCATATTCGTAGAAGCATGCCGCAACGGCTGGCCAAATTCAGGCCAAGCTGGCCTTCCGTACATCTATCCTGTCCCTCGTCACCAAGGACTTGATCCGGAGTCCCGCTTTTCTTTCGAAGCGAGGCGTGTGCGGCAGTAGCGGGATCACGGGTCAAACCCGGGGCGACGGGGGGGTTGTTTGCAGAGATGTCTTCTCCCCACCCAATACACCTCCCCGTCACCTCGGGTTTGACACGGGTTCAGGCATCCGCGGCCAACGCGGCGCTTCAAAGAAAGACAGGCCTCAGATCAAGGCCGAGCTCACGAGCGGGCCTACTTATCCTTCAACGCCGCAAATGCCTCTAGCCGGAACGCTTCGGCCAGCACTGGATGGGCAAAGCTCATCGGCACTTCC
>CANEVG010000368.1 GCA_947442095.1 Sphingomonadaceae bacterium | reverse complement strand
GTTCAGGCTGCAGCAAACAGTCCTGCCACGATGTGGTGGCTGCCGCGAATGGCGGCCTTCGGGGACGCGGACCTGTTTCATGCGACCTTCAACATCATGCCGCGCGGCCTTGCCATGCCTTGCGTGACGACCATTCACGACGTGATGTGGCTTGCCAATCCGGACTTGTGCAAGCCCCGTTTCTATGCCCCGCTGGAGCGCTGGTTCTATGGCCACGGCATCCGCCGGGCGCTGCGTGAGGCGCGGGCCATTGCCACCGTGAGCGAGGCCAGCCGGCAGGAAATCCTGCACATGCAGCCGGGCCTTGCCGGCCGCGTGCAAGCTGTCGCGCTTGGCGTGGACGATGCGTTCAAGCCTGGCCCTGCCGCTTCTGCAGCCTATCTCGCCGGCCTCGGCATCCCTGAGGGCAAGCGCATCGTGCTCACGGTCGGCCAGTATGTTCCTTACAAGAACCACGAAGGTGCTCTGCGCATCTTCGCCGAAGCGTTTGCCGGGCAAGGCGATGTCGTGCTCATCTTTGTCCAGCGTCTGACGCCCAACATGCAGGTGCTGCGCGCGCTTGCCGGTGAACTCGGAATTGCCGATCAGGTACATTTCCTCGATGCGGTCGATGATCAGGCACTGGTGGCGTTGTACCGGGCGGCCGCGGCGCTGCTCCACCCCTCGCTCTGCGAAGGTTTCGGTCTGCCCCTGGTGGAGGCGATGGCCTGCGGCTGTCCAGTCGTTGCATCCGATCAGTCTGCCATGCCCGAAGTTCTGGGCGGGGCAGGCCTGCTGGCGCCGGTGAAGGACACGCAGGCCATGGCGCGCGCCTTGCGGCAGGTGGTCGACAATCCGGATGTCGCCGAGCGGCTCCGACATCTCGGGCTTGCGCGGGCAGCGACCTTTTCCTGGGCGCGATTTGCCGAGGGCAATCTCGCGCTCTACCGCGATGTTCTCCAATGCTGACAGGCGATATGCCGGGTGCGCAGACCCTCAGCGCTTCAGCCTTTCACCGTCTTCCGGAAGCCGGTGCGCACCAAGAGCCCCAAAGCCATCACGCCGAAGCTGATGCTGCAGCCCGACCAGCCGACATAGAGCACGCTGCTGCAAAAGACGCAGGCGCAACTGCCCGCGAAGAGCAGCGGCAGCACCGGGTAAAGCGGCACTTTGTAGGGACGCTCCACAAGTGGCTGGCGCCGCCGCAGGATCACTACGGCAAGGCCGCTCATGGTCAGAAACAGCCAGTAGATCGGCGAGAGGTAGTCTACCATCGTAGCAAAACCGCGCCCCGTGGCAGCACCCCAGGCGATCAGCGCCAGCTCCACTGCGGTCTGCACGAGGATGGCCGCACGAGGCACGCCGCGGCTCTGATCCCATTCGGCGAGCCGGGCGAGCGCGGGCTCGTCCTCGGCGGCAGTATAAAGCGTACGGCCGCCAACAATGATCAGCGCATTGAGCACGGAAAAGGCTGCCACCGCGACACCGATTACGATGATCGTCTTGCCGGTCTGGCCAAATGAAAACGCCATCAGCGCGGCCGCAGGGGCATCGCTCGCCGCCAGCCCGGCATGGCCGAGGCCTCTGAGGTAGGCCCAGTTGGCGATCATGTAGAGCGCGGTGATCATGGCCATGCCGCCCACGAGGGCGCGGGTCATGTCGCGCGGCGTGCGCACCTCGGCAGAAAGCGTGGAGGCATCGTTGAACCCGCCATAGGCCAGCATGATGAAGATCATCGCCTGACCGAAGCCGCCAAGGCTCAACGGCGCTGCAGCGGGAGCGGAGGCAGGCGGCACCGGAGAAACACCCTGCGACACCAGCCAGAGCGCCGCTGCGCCCAGCGCGAGCAGCGCCATGACATCAAGCGCAACCATGGCGATCTGGGCGCGGGTGCCGATCTGCACACCCTGCAGATTGAGCACGGTGAGCGCGATCACCATCGTGCCTGCCAATACCGCCCGGGTCATGGTGTCCATCGGCACAAGCTCGGCTAGGTAATCGATTCCCACAAACGCCAGCAGCGCGCCGGAGGCCGAGAAGATCACCGCAAAGCGGGACCACGCGAACAGATAGGCCGCATCGGCGCCAAAGGCCTCGCGCAAGAAGCGGTAATCGCCGCCGGTATCCGGAAAGGCTGCGGAAAGCTCTGCATAGCACAGGGCGCCGATCAGCGCGAAAGCACCGCCCATCGCCCAGGCAAACAGCACCCCGCCATCGCTGCCAAGGCTTTGCGCGACGAGCGGCGGCGTGCGGAATATGCCAGCGCCGATCACCATGCCGACCACGACAGCTGCTGCGGCCCATGTGCTCAGCACGCGCTTGGGAACATGGTGCGTGGGGGAGGCCGAGGCGGTAGGGGGATACATCAGGCGGACGCTAGAGCGTTTTGAGCCGCCAGGAAAGCCGGGCCAGAAGTGGCCTCTGACGGATCACTTGGTTGATTTCACATAGATCGACTTGCGCAGCACGCTGCTCTTGCCGCCGAGCGTGTAGGTCAGCGGATCCACCAACTGGGTCTTGAGCATGGCGGCTTGCTGGGGATCCAGTTCGAGGCCGTATTCGCCAGCGGGTTGGCGCTCAAGCAGATAGAACTCATCGGATTCGCTGCGGCTGTGCGCAGCCACGGTGCCTTCAATGTCGCTCAGCGTCACCGCGGCAAAATCGCTGACACGGATGCGGCCTGGACGCGGTACGATCTCCACCCCTGGCCGCGCGGGTGCGCGCGCGATATCGGGCATCGAATCCGCGTCGACCCGGATTGAAGCCCGGTTGCCATCGCCAAGGTGGCCAAGGAACGCGCGGCCGTCGCTGTCGCTGCGCTGCTCTTCGGTGCCCGCAAAGAACGCAACCCCCCTGAGCGGCGCTTCGCCTTCATCGAGCCGGCCATTGGCATTGTCATCGGCAAAAGTGCGCAGCGCCACAGCGCCGCCACTGGTCAGGCCTTGAGGGCCGAGAAAGGGGCGGCCTGAAAGCGGATTGCGCCCGAACCCGAAGCCCACCCTGAGCGCCAGCGTGAAGTTGCGATTGGGGAAGCCATAGCTGCCTTCGAAAGCCGCGTTCACCGGACCGACGCGCCGCACGGCGCAAAGGGCCAGCGTGGTCTGGTTGCCGTCGAGAACATGGTTGACCCCGGCGCACACCAGCGTGCTTTCCCCAAAGCGCCGGTCAACTTCCAGCGCCGCAGACTGAATCTCGGGGGGGGGAGCATCGCATAACCAAGCGCGGCACGAAACCGCGTGCGCGAGCCGGAAATCGTCGCCAGATCAAACGAGCCGAGTAGGCGGCGCATGGTGGCGCCTTGTAGCGGGGCAACTATCCTGAAATTCATCGTGTTTGACAGTAGTACACCGCCCAGTGGCAGCGATGCGTGCAGCGCAGCGTCCGTCTGGCGGCGGCCATCCGCCAATTCAATACGGCGGATTTGGCTGGTCAGCGGCATCGCCCGCGCGCAGATAGAGCTCGCCCTGATAGGCGACCGCATCCCCTCGCGAGAAGGGAACCGGCCGGCCCGCGACCACTAGCGTGCCATCGTGCAAGTTGAGCATAAGGGTCCGCTTCTCATCAAGAAACCCAGCCGCTGGCGTAGTGCCCTTCGTCACTGATCCCGATCGGCAGATCGAAGAAACGCGTCAACACGCCGAGCGGC
>CANEVG010000367.1 GCA_947442095.1 Sphingomonadaceae bacterium | reverse complement strand
GCCGATGAAATCAAGCTCATGAGCGATCTGGCGCTGACACGCGGCAACCAGATCGTCGTGCGGCCCACATTGCAGACCGAAACCGATGATCGCATCTTCGCGCTGGGTGACTGCGCTTCCTGCATGCTGCCTGGCCGCGACCGCCCGATTCCGCCGCGCGCGCAATCCGCGCACCAGATGGCGAGCCTTGTGTTCACCAACCTTGTCCGTGCGCAGGCGGGGCAGCCGCCCAAGGACTTTGTCTATCAGGACCATGGGTCGCTGGTGTCGTTGAGCCGGTTTTCCACGGTGGGAAGCCTGATGGGCAATCTCGTCGGCGGGCGCATGTTCGTCGAAGGCTGGATCGCGCGGATGGTCTACATGTCGCTCTACCGGATGCACCTCATCGCGATCCACGGCTGGTGGCGGGGTGTCATGCTCATCGTGATCGGGCATGTGAACCAGATCGTGCGGCCAAGGCTTAAGCTGCACTGAGTTGCCGGGGCCTCGATTGGAGATTGTTGCAGGCCAGACTTGCTGATAGCCTTTGGTATCAAGGCTGAACTGTGGGGGTTCATGGCATGAACGGGCGTATCAAGGACACCGTGTTCCGGTATTTCCAGCCGGCAACGCTGGTGGCAATCTTCGCGTTCTGGTCGCTGCTCCCGGCAGACCTTGCGTCCAGCGGTTGGACCATCCTGATCGCGGCGATCTGCACCAAGTTCATGATCCTCGGGCTGGAGCAAGTGAACGAGCGACATGCCGGCTGGCGGCTGACGCGGGCGGAGTTCCTCTCCGATCTGTTCTACTTCACGATGTTCTACACCGTGGTGCGCTATGCCGGAAAGAACTGGGCCGATCCGCCGCAGTTCGCGCTGAAGGATTGGCTGGGCTTTCACACGCCTTGGCTGGAGACCGCGCCGCTGATCGTGCAAGTGGCGCTGATCATGCTGATGATCGAGTGGGGGCACTATTGGCTGCACCGCGCGATGCACAATTGGCACCCGCTGTGGCTGACCCATGCGCCGCACCATTATGTGCGGCAATTGAATGCCTTGAAGGGCGCGGTGGGCAATCCGGTGGAGCTGGTGCTGATCGGGCTCAGCGTCGTGACGTTCTTCGATTTCTCGCTGACCGCGCTATTCTGCGCCGGGCACATGCTGGGCACGATTGCAGCGTTCGCGCATGCCAATGTGCGGTTCAATCCGCCGCGCTGGTATTCTGCGGTGTTTACCACGATCGAGGCGCATAGCCTGCACCACTCGGTGGAATACGATGAGACGCGCTGCAACTATTCATGCGCGCTGATCCTGTTCGACCGGCTGCACGGCACGTTCCGCGCCGGGGAAGCGGTGGAAGTGGGGCAGGAGGGGCGGCGGCATATGAGCATCAAGGAGACGCTGCTCTATCCGTTCATGCCGGTGGTGGACTGGGTCAGGTTGCGATTGGCCCCCTCTCCCAACCCTCTCCCCTAAAGGGGTGAGGGCCAGGATCGAACCAGTCCCTGTCTATTTGTGCGGCCACCACGTGAGCGACTGAACATCGTGCGCTGACGTCCATACGCCCTGCGGGGTCCAGCGCAGCGCGCCGCTGCCGACGGGTTTGCCGCGGCGGGCGATGATCGTGAGCGATTCCGGATCGATCACCGCAAATTCCTGATCGTCGGTGGTGCGCAGCCAGACTTTGCCGCCGCCGGTGTCGATATCGCCCCACTTGAGGTTCGCGCCGACGTTCACACGCCCGGTGATCGCCATGCTGGCGGGATCGACGCGCACGACGGTGCCGTCACCCTGTTCCTGCACCCAGACGGCGCCTTCGCCCGCAACGAGGAAGCCCGGGGTGCTACCTAGCGCGACGCTGCCGGTGACGGCGTTGGTCTTAGGGTCAATGCGCTGGAGCAGTTGCGCCTTCGAGCTGACCGCCCAGAGCGAGCCGAGGCCGTAAGTCAGATACCAGCTGCCCGGCGCGACCGGGATTGAAGCGATCACCTTATTGGTCGCCGGATCGATCCGCGCGATAACGCCTTTGGCATCGCTGCCGATCCAAACCGAGCCTGCGCCGGTGACGGTGTTGAGCTCGCCTTCCTTTTCGTTGGCAATGCCCGAAGCGATCTTTGCAACAACCTTGCCGGTCTTTATATCGACGCGGGTGACAACGCCTGCGGGGCAATCGGCGACCCAGAGCGCGCCGAAATCGATGCTCATTCCGCCGCAGGGGCGCGTGACGGGCGCTTCGGCGAGCCTGCCCTTGCGCGACCACTGCTCGACCTTGCCCTTGTTGGTGGCCCACACGGTCTCGCCGTCGATGGCGAGGAAATCGGCAAAGCCGGGGACGACCTGGACTTGCGGTGGCGGCGCTGCTTCCTCGGCCTGTGCGGCGAGGGGGATCAGGGTGGCGGCGAGGAGCAGGGGGGTGAGCTTGCGCATGGAATTATCCTTTAGCTCTTCTGCGCGATGAATGCGCGCCAGCCGCCGAGGTGGGTGATGTCTTCAGCGCCGGTCAGCGCGCGCGGTTCGGCGACGAAGCCTTTCACGCTGGTGCCATCGGCCAGCGTGACGGTGCCGATCGCGAGCGGGGCGGGGACTTCGACGACGAAGCTGCCAAATTCGGCGAGGCCCAGTTCGTAGACCTCGACCGCGATAGCAGCGCCGCCTTCGGCGCTGTGGACCAGCGCGGGCTTGGGGGGCACGCTGTCGGCCATGGCATAGAGCCGGTAGCAGGGCGCGGTCTGGGTCGCCTCGACAAAGCTCGCCCCCCGCGATGTGAGCTGCCAGTGCAGCGGCATGTCCTTTAGATGTGCGCCGACGACGGCGAGTTTCACGGTCTGCATTTTTCCCTCCAGATCGAGCGGGGGCGGGGGGGCGAGCCTGGCCTTGGCGAGATAGGCATCGGCAAGGCTCAGGAGCGCGCGGTCGGTGTCCGCCGGGCCGATCAGCGTGATGCCGAAACCGGTGGCATTAGGCCGCGTGCCCGCCGGGATGGCGAGTGCGGCCATATCGAGGAGGTTCACGAAATTGGTATAGGCGCCGAGGTTGCTGTTGAGCGCGATGGGCGCGGCGGCCAGTTCGGCGATGCGGTAGGTGGTGCCGGTGGTGGGGAAGGCGAGCGCGTCGAGGCTCTCCCACAGGATATCGGCGTGGCGCTTGAGTTCCGCGAGGCGGTAGATGCCCTGAAAGGTTTCGACCGCGGTCTTGTTCCACCCGGCCACGACCACCGCGCGCACTGTGGGATCGACCGCATCGGGGTTCTCGGTGAGGAGCTTGGCGATGGCAGCGGTGCGTTCGGCGACCCAGGGGCCGCCGTAGAGCAGCTGCGCCGCTTCCTGCAGCGGGGCGATATCGATCTCGACCAGTTCGGCGAGGGTGCCGAGATGGCGCAGCGCGCGCTCGTACATGAATTCGGATTCCGCATCGCCAAACCATTGGCGCTGGCTACGGCGCGGCACGCCGATGCGCTTGGGGGTCAGCGCGCGGTCGGCGAGCGGCTTGGACCACGGATCAGCAGGATCGAACCCGGCGATCACGTGATCCACCAGGGCGGCATCGGCCGTATCGCTGGTGAACACGGTTACGCAATCGATTGATCGGCAAGCGGGGACGATACCGCGCGTGGACCAGCGGCCCTTGGTGGGCTTGAAGCCGATGAGGTG
>CANEVG010000366.1 GCA_947442095.1 Sphingomonadaceae bacterium | reverse complement strand
GTCGATTGCTCGGACAACGAGGTCAACATCAAGATCGCGCTCGCTTCGGCCAAGCGCGCCGGGCGGCTCGACGAGGCGGCTAGGATCGAGCTGCTGGTTTCCATGACCGGCGATGTTGCAAACCTCGTGCTGGAGGACAACCGGTTGCAGGCTCTTGCGCTTTCCATCGCCGAGCGCGGCGGGCCGGGTGCGGCTCCGGCTTATGCGCGGCTGATCGATGTGCTGGAGGAAAGCGGCGATCTTGATCGCAAGACCGAGGGACTCGCCAGCAGCGAAGACATCCTGAGCCGCGCGGCGGCCGGGCACGGTTTCACTCGGCCAGAGCTGGCGGTGCTGCTGTCCAGTTCCAAGCTGGTGCTGCAGCGCGCGCTGGAAGAGAGCACCGTGGTTGATGATCCGGTGCTGGAGGAGATGCTGTTCGCCGCATTCCCGCCGCAGATGCGGGAGCGCTTTGCCGAGGATATTGCCCACCACCGCCTGCGGCGCGAACTGATTGCCACCAAGCTGGCGAACCGGATCGTCAACGATCTGGGGCCGGTTCATCCTTTCGAACTGGTCGAGGAGGAAGGCTGCAGTCTGGCGCAAGTCGCCGCGGCGTTTGTCGTGGCGGAGCGGCTGCTTGATCTCAAGGGCGTGTGGGCACTGCTCGACGGTGCAGACGGCGAGGCCATGCCCGAGCAGGTGCGCCTCACCCTCTATGGCCGCATTGCCGAGGCGCAGCGCGGCCATATCGCCGATGTGCTGCGCGCCAGCCATGGCAGCCTGACACCGGGCGCACTGATTGCCGAGCTCACCCCAGGCGTGACGGCGCTTTCGGCGGCGACGGGCGAGCTGCTGCAGGGCGAGGCCAAAGTGCAGGCGCGGCGTCTCTTGCTTGAACTGGCCGAGGCGGGCGCTTCTCCAGAGGCGGCGCAGCGGATTGCGCATCTCGTCGATATGGACGGGGCCATTGGCCTTGCCCATCTGGCGGGCTCACAAGGCATCGATCCGCTGGCGCTGACAGCCGCGTTCTCCGCGCTTGGCACCGCGCTGGGGCTCGATTGGGCGCAGCAGGCAGCCAGCCGGATGAGCCCATCGGACCCGTGGGAACGCCTACTGGTGGCAGGTCTTGCGCGCGATTTCCAGCAGATGCGGCTCGATTTCCTCGCGCGGGCGAGGGGCGGAGACCCCGGTAGCCATGTCGCCGCATGGCTCGATGCGCAGGCCGCGCCAGTGCGTAATTTCCGCGCGCTGACCAGCCGCGCGCAAGCGACGGCAGCGGTTGCCCCCGCGATGCTGGCGCAGTTGGCAAGCCAGGCGCGGACTTTGCTGGCGCGTTGAAGGTCCGATCGCAATTGGGCCGGGGCGGACAATCTGACCCCGGACAGTTGACGTGCAGCCTGTTTTGGCCAAATCCGCGCTCACCAAAAGGAGAGCGGGCATGAATGAAGCGGATCTGGCGGCAGATGTGGTGATTGTCGGTGCGGGCCATGGCGGCGCGCAGGCGGCCATTGCCCTGCGGCAGAACGGCTTTGTCGGCACCGTCCTGATGATCGGGCGCGAACCCGAGCTGCCCTACGAGCGCCCGCCGCTCTCCAAGGAATACCTCGCGCGCGAAAAGACTTTCGAGCGGATTACCATTCGCCCGGAAGCGTTCTGGGCTGACAAGCAAATCACCATGCTGCTCGGCACCGAAGTCACCGCGCTCGATGCAGCGGCGCATGAGGCCAAGCTGAGCGATGGCCGCAAGGTGCGCTACGGCCAACTGATTTGGGCCACGGGTGGCGATCCCCGACGGCTGACCTGCCTCGGCCACGATCTCGCAGGCGTCCACGCGGTGCGCACACGCGCCGATGTCGATCAACTGATGGCCGAGCTGGACGCTGGTGCGAAGCGCGCGGTCGTGATCGGCGGCGGCTATATCGGGCTGGAAGCGGCAGCGGTGCTGACCAAGCTTGGCTGCCATGTCACGCTGCTGGAAGCCCTGCAGCGCGTGCTGGCCCGCGTGGCGGGCGAAGCGCTCTCCGCGTTCTTTGAGGCCGACCACCGCGCGCATGGTGTCGATTTGCGCACCAGTGTGCAGGTGGATCATATCGTTGGCGAAGGCGGCAGGGTTTCCGGCGTGGAGCTCGCCGATGGGACCGAGCTCCCTGCCGATCTGGTGATCGTGGGCATCGGGATCATTCCTTGCGTCGAGCCGCTGCGCGCGGCGGGCGCGGAAGGCACCAACGGGGTCATGGTCGATGCCGAGTGCCGCACTTCGCTGCCCGATGTCTATGCGATTGGCGACTGTGCCGCCCATTCCAATGCCTTTGCCGATGGCGCTGCCCATGGCGGAATAGTCCGGCTTGAATCGGTGCAGAACGCCAACGACATGGGCACCACGGCAGCAAAGTCGATTTGCGGCACACCTGTGCCCTATCACGCGGTGCCCTGGTTCTGGTCGAACCAGTATGACCTGAAGCTCCAGACCGTCGGGCTTTCAACCGGCCATGACGCGACGGTGCTGCGCGGCGATCCCGCCACGCGCAGCTTCTCGGTGATCTACCTTAAGGCGGGCAAAGTCATCGCGCTCGATTGTGTCAACATGATCAAGGACTATGTGCAAGGCCGCAAGCTGGTGGAAGCCGGAGCCGTGATCGCGCCCGAGCGGCTGGCCGATGCCTCGGTGCCACTCAAGGAACTGGCCCAATAGCACTCTGGGCTTCCAGGAGCCGGTCGAGTGCCCAGCTGGCGGCGTCGGCCACCGCGGGATCGGGATCGGCGAGCAGGCGCTTCACCGGGGCCATCAGCGCCGCCGCCCCGCTGTTCCCAGCGGCATAGAGACAATTGCGCACGAACCGGTCCCGCCCGATGCGTTTGATTGGAGAGCCTGCGAAGAGCGCGCGGAAGGCTGCGTCATCGAGCGCGAGCAGTTCGGCAAGGCGCGGGGCGGCAAGCTCGGCGCGCGGCAGGAACGCCTTGTTGGCGCCCGCCGCGCTGGCAAAGCTGTTCCACGGGCAGACCGCAAGGCAATCGTCGCAGCCATAGATCCGGTTGCCCAGCGCGGCGCGGAATTCCTCCTGAATCGGCCCCTTGTGCTCGATCGTGAGGTAGGAAATGCAGCGCCGCGCATCAAGCTGGTAGGGCGCGGGGAAAGCGTCTGTTGGGCAGGCATCCTGACAGGCCACACAAGTTCCACAGCGATTCTCGTGGCTTGCATCAACCTCAAGTTCGATTGAGGTATAAATCGCTCCAAGAAACAGCCAAGAACCATGCGTGCGGCTGACCAGATTGGTGTGCTTGCCCAGCCAGCCGATTCCCGCTGCCTCACCCAGCGGCTTTTCCATGACCGGCGCGGTATCAACGAAGACCTTGAGCTCGGTTCCCGGCACTTGGGCAACCAGCCAGCGCGCCATGGTCTTGAGCGCGCGCTTCACCACGTCGTGATAATCCGCCCCTTGCGCATAGACCGAAATGCGCGCGCGTTCAGGCGCCGCAGCCAGCGCCATCGGATCGGCGGCAGGGGCATAGCTCATGCCCAGCGCGATCACGCTGCGCGCTGCGGGCCAGAGCGATTGCGGGCCCTTGCGCTGGTGCTTGCGGATTTCCATCCATTCCATCGCGCCATGGTTGCCATCGGCCAGCCACTGTTCCAGCCGTGCGGCGCGCAAGGG
>CANEVG010000365.1 GCA_947442095.1 Sphingomonadaceae bacterium | reverse complement strand
TTCGAGGTTGAGCGCCATGCCCTTCACCCCGTTCGAGAACTCGACCATCTCGCCGGCCTGGACCTGATCGAGACCGTAGATGCGGGCAATACCGTCACCGACCGACAGCACCGAGCCGACTTCCGAGACTTGGGCCTCGGTGCCGAAGCTGGCGATCTGGTCCTTGATGACCTTCGAGATTTCAGCAGCGCGGATTTCCATGGAACGCCTTTCGTAAAACTTGGAGGCTTCAGCCCTTCATGGCCTGGGCGAGCGAATTGAGACGGGTGCGGATCGAGCCGTCGATCATGCGACTGCCGATCTGGACGACGAGGCCGCCCAGAATGGCCGGATCGACGCGGGCCTTGACGGTAACGGCGCGGCCCTCGCGTGCTTTGAGCTTTTCGGTCAGCGCCGTGATCTGCGCTTCATCGAGCGGATGGGCCGTCGTGACTTCGGCCGTCACTTCGCCGCGCGCTGCGGCCGCAATCGCGGTGAAAGCGCGAACAACATCGGGCAGCGAGGCGAGGCGGCGGTTGGCCGCAAGCACGCCGAGGAAATTGCGCGTCAGCGGGGAGAGCTTCAGCAGCGCCGCGACGGCGTCGACGGCCTTGGCTGCGGCTTCACGCGTCACTTCGGGGTTCTTGATCAGCGCAGCCAAATCAGCCGATTCGCGCACCGCAGCAGCAAGGGTATCAAGGTCGCCTTCGACCGCCGTCACATGACCCTGCTCGCCGGCCAGATCATAGAGCGCGGCCGCGTAACGTCCCGCCAAGCTGGCCGTAATCCCGCCGGAAATCTCCACGCGCTCAGGTTCCCTTCGTCCAATATGGATCGCGCGGGGAATGGTGCCGTGCACAAAGCCCGGCAACCCCGCAATGGGGGCGCGCCTAGCAACCTCTCCTCACTATGACAAGATGGCTTTGCCCGGCAGTGCGATTCAAACCGGCACGTGCGCAAATCCGCCATGAAAATCCGGTTGGCCGCAGGGATGAATCCTGCCAGAATGAAGGGAAGGCAGATGCTACGCCGGAAAGGGGGCCACCCTGCCATGGTGCGCAAGCGCGATCCTAACTTGCTCACCGATTACTCCTGCTTTCGCTGCGGCGAGCAGGTGTGCTGGGGCGAGCTTGTGCGGATCCTGCGCACCGATCCGGAGCAGGAAGACTGGAGACAGTGGGAGCTTTATGCGCATCGCGCCTGCCTGCGCAGCGTGCTCCGCGCTGAAGTGCCGTTTGCGATGGGCCGCCACTGGACCTCGGGTGAACCGCTGCCCGACGACAGCGACCAGATCGATGGCCAGCCCTGCGGCTTCTGCGCCGGGGAGATCGGGCCCGAAGGCCTTACTCGCCTGCGCCTGCAGAATCCGGTTGGCACCGTGCGCGCGCCCGCATTTGACGAGGAATCGGTGCCGGTCCACACCGCCTGCCTGCGCGCAGCGTCGCATAGCAGGACCTGATGCGGGTTTGACCGCATGACCCGGGATGCAGCGCCCGCCGCCTGCGCGCATGATGGCCTCACTTAGCCGGATGCGATAAAGGACAAGGCCATGCTGCAGACCCCGCCCGAAACCGGCTTGCCCAGAACAGCCCCCCAAACAGACGACGCGCGCTGGCGCATTGCGCTTGCCAAGGACCGGCGATTCGATGGGATGTTCGTGATAGGCATACATTCCACCGGGATCTACTGCCGCCCCTCATGCCCCGCGCGCCCGCCGCGCCGCGAGAACGTCAGCTTCTATGCGGCACCCGGCGAAGCCCGCGCTTCGGGTTTGCGCGCCTGCCTGCGCTGCTCGCCCGATGATGTCTCGCGCGATGAGCGCGCGGTGCTCAAGGCCTTGGCCGCGATCAAAAGTGCGGACCAACCCCTCGCGCTCGCCGCACTGGCTGCCGAGACCGGCTACAGCCCCGCGCATTTCCAGCGCGTGTTCACGCGCCACACCGGGCTTTCGCCCGCTGCCTATGCTCGCGCGCTGCGCGCCGAACGCGCCGTCGATGCCCTTACGGAGACCACCCGCGTGACCGATGCCATTTATGATGCAGGCTTTTCCGGCCCATCGCGCTTCTACGCTGCCAATCAAGACCGCCTCGGCATGAGCCCCTCGGCCTGGCGCGACGGCGGGCGCGGTGCGGTGATCCACTGGGCGGTCGTGCCCACCACGCTCGGCCAGATGCTCGTCGCCGCGACCGAAAAGGGCGTTTGCCGGCTGTCCTTCAACGAAGACCCGGCGGCACTCGCCGAACGCTTCCCCAACGCCGAATTGGCCCAAGGCGGCGCAGCGTTCGAGGCTCTGCTGGCCGAGATCGTCGCGGCCGTCGAAGCCCCCGGCGCGCGGGACTTTGCGCATATCCCGCTCGATGTGAAGGGCACCGCGTTTCAGGAGGCCGTGTGGCAGGCGCTGCGCCGCATCCCCAAGGGCGAAACGCGCACCTATGCCCAGATCGCCGCCGCCGTCGGCAGGCCCGGCGCGGTGCGCGCGGCCGGTTCAGCCAACGGGGCGAACCACGTCTCAGTGCTGATCCCCTGCCACCGCGTGATCCGCACGGACGGCACGCTCGGCGGCTATGCCTGGGGGCTGGATATCAAGCAGGAACTGCTCGCACGCGAGCAAACCTAATAGCCCTTCTTGAAGGGGCGAGAGCATGCTTGTGCAACCATCCCTTAACGTCGGTGCATCTCTGCTGTAGCCTCGATCGGGAATCGCGAATTCAGTCCGGGAGAGACCACATGACGACCATGACCCTTGAAGCAGGCATGCCGCAGACCATCGGCGAGGCCTTTGCCCATATCGGCACTGTCACCACGCCGACGGCGCTCGATATCAAAGTCATGATCCTCGTCGAAGCCGCCAGCCGCGAACTCTATCGCGCCACGGCGGCGAACAGCGACAACCCGGCGGTCGCAGGTCTGCTGGTTGAGAATGGCGATGAGGAATTCCTCCACGCGGCGCGCGCCGCCGCCGCGCTCAAGGCGCTGACCGGCGAGGATTTCACCCCGCCGTCCGCCGATGCCAACCCCTACCTCGCCGGCGGCGCGTTTCCCATTGGCGAACTGACCCCTGCGGCGCTGCGCAAGCTCGCGCAGACCGAATTCGACGGTGACGCGCTTTACGAAGGATGGGCCGCCAATGTCGGCAACGCCGAAGCCGCCGCGCTGTTCCGCGCCAACGGCAAGGAGGAAACCGACCACGGCAACCGTCTGCTGCAAGCCGCCGCCCTGCTGGAGGGGTAAGGGGAGGCGGTCCGCCGGTCCAGATCAGGGCGCAAAGGCTGCTTTGCGACCTCTCGGACTAAAAGCGGCCGTTCCGGACACGGCCCCACTGCGGCAATGGTGACAGGAGCTACGACCACGAGAAAGAAAAGCCCAGGGTAGTCTTCGACTTGGCTGCCTCGTAGCCTGAATGCGGTGTCCGTCACCGAAAAATACGGAGCTGAGGCGAGGCAGGCGCTAATGAGCAGCACAGAAGCATATCGCAGTGCTTTCGCCATCAAACGTCCTCCAGTCCAATTGACGACGATCTACAGGAGAATGCTCAAAGTCCGTTAACCACGACAAAGCGGTCCTTCAGCACTCCGGGAGCCAGCCCCAAAAACCGCCTAAGCCACCGCCGCAATATCCGTCAGCGCAAAGTCCTGTCCCTTGAACAGCAGCGGCTCGCCGCTGGC
>CANEVG010000364.1 GCA_947442095.1 Sphingomonadaceae bacterium | reverse complement strand
CTGGACGGGGCGCCACGAGCGAGATGCTCACTGCCGATCCGGGCTTCGTCTATGCGCGCGCGCGCCAGCTGCGCCGCCAGGGCAATGGCGCGGCGGCGCAGGCCTTGCTGGCAAACCGCCCGCTACTCGCCCGCCCGCCGCTTGCGCGTGACAAATGGGTGGACGAACTGCTCGCAAATGCGCGCGGTGCCGCGTCCGCCGGTGATCCGCGCACGGCCTATCGCATTGCCGCAGGGATCGACGACGCCTTCGCGCAGGGTGAGGATGTCAGCCAAACGCCGTATGACCTGCGCGATGACTATACCTCGCTGATGTGGCTTGGCGGCCAACAGGCGCTGCGCCAGCTTGGCAATGGCGCCAATGCCGCGCCGCTGTTCTGGCGCTATGGTGCCGCCGCGCGCACGCCCGGTACGCGCTCCAAGGGGTTCTACTGGGCTGGCCTCGCTGCCGCGCAAGCCGGACAAGCGAGCGAGGCGCAGCGGTATTTCGAGCTGGCCGCCGCTTATGCCGATCAGTTCTACGGCCTCCTAGCGCTCGAACGGCTTAGCCGTCCGCTGCCGCGCTTCCCGCTGGATGTACCGGTCTTGCCGACGGCAGAGGAACGCGGGAAGTTCAACGCGTCGCTACTCACGCAGGCGGTGCGCGAAGTGGCGCGCGATGCCGATTGGCGCACAACGGTGCGCTTTTTCCGCGAGATCAGCGAACAGCAGCAGAGCAAGGGCCAGCATGTGCTGGTGGCGGAGCTTGCCCGCAATCTGGGCCGGCGCGATCTTGGCGTGATGGCCGGGCAGGCTGCTGCCGCGCGCGGATACCTCGATTTCCAGCAAATCGCCTTCCCGCTGATCCCGGTGCCGCAGGGGTATGACCATGCCTGGACGATGATCCACGCCATTGCGCGGCAGGAAAGCCAGTTTGCCCAGAACGCCGTGAGCCACGCCGGTGCACGCGGGCTGATGCAGCTGATGCCCGCCACCGCCAACGAGCAGGCGGGCAAGCTCGGCCTGGCTTACAGCTCGAGTGCGCTGATTGAGGATGCAGGTTTCAACATCCGGCTTGGCGGCTCCTATTTCCAGCGTCTGCTGAGCTACTACAACGGGAGCTATCCGCTTGCCGTGGCCGCCTACAACGCGGGGGCGGGCAATGTGAACAAGTGGCTGCGGGCCAATGGCGATCCCCGGCAGGCCGGAAACTGGATCGAATGGATCGAGCGCATTCCTTTGCAGGAAACGCGCAACTACGTGCAGCGCGTGCTGGAAAACGCGGTGGTCTATGAAGCGATGAACCCTGAGCGGGCCACGTATCGCGGCAGCAATCCGCTCAGTCATTTTCTGGGTAAGCAGACGCCCGGCTGAGGCTTACTCATCCGGCAGCATTGCCTGCAGCCGCGTCATCAGCTTCTGGATATTGATTGCGGCTTCCTTGAACGTCTCGACATCCTCGCGCGCGTTATTGCCGCGTGCCTCCTTGGCCGCCTCGACATAACCTTCAAGGTCCGCCTCGAGCGCGTCCACGAGAATTTCGAGTTCTTCTTCGGTCAGGGTCAGCGCGATGGTCTTGGACATGGTATCCTCGTGAGCAGTGAAGCAGGACAATTCCTTCCCGCCCTAGGCGGGGCGCCGCGCGGGAGCAACCTTCCAAGCCGCCGCTCCCCCCGCTACACGCTACGGAATGCAACACGATGGCAACCCGATCACGCCCGCCGGAATGGCCGCTTTGCGCGCCCGCTACGATCATCTGCTTGGGCATGAACGCCCGGCAATCGTGGAAATCGTCAGCTGGGCCGCGGGTAATGGTGATCGCAGCGAAAACGGCGACTACCTCTATGGCCGCAAGCGCATGCGCGAGATCGACCGTGAGCTCAATTTTCTGGCGAAGCGCATGAAGGCCGCGCGCGTGATCGATCCAGTGCGGCAGGAAGACCGGACCCGCGTGCTGTTCGGCGCCACGGTTGAGATCGCGGACGAGGACGACCATCGCCTCACGCTCACTCTGATCGGTGACGACGAGCAGGACGCGACCGCCCGGCTTATTGGCTGGAGCGCGCCCATTGCCCGCGCCCTGCGCGGCGCGCGCGTCGGCGATTTGCGAAAAGTCACCTTGCCCGGAGGCGAGAAGCAATGGGAAGTGATCGCGATCAGCTACCCTGCCTGCGATTAGCGGCGCTACACGAAAGGCTTGTTCAGCCTCACGATCGCCCAGTTCAGCCACGCCGCAAAACTCACCCACGCAAGATAGGGCAGGATCAGCGCGCTCGCGAACGGTGAAATCGGCCGCAGCCCAAGCACCAGCGCCACTAGCGAGCCCCACAGGAACACGACCTCGATCAAGGCCCAGTCAGGCCGCCGCAGGCGGAAGAACAGCGGGCTCCAGAGCAGATGGCACAATGCATTGGTGGCAAACAGGATAACCACGCTCGTGCGCGCAGCATCATCGGTTGCCGCGTTCCACGCCTCGACCGCCGACCATGCCGCCAGTCCCAGAATCACCGTCCAAGCGGGTCCAAATAGCCAGTTGGGCGGCTGCAGCCGCGGCTTGCGCAAGTTTGCATACCATGGCCCGATGGGGGTCATGAGCCCGCCCACCCCGCCAAGAGCAATCGCGCCGCCGGCAGCGACAAGAACGGGTGTTGATAGCAAGGAAAAATGCCGATCGTGCGGGAGGGGTTGCGATTTCTCTGTAGCAGATTTGGCAGCCGCCGAACAGGCATTTTGCCAAAATGCCACCCGGCTGGGCCGATCACCGGGCTGCCGTGGGAAGCCTCTCATAAGCGACCTTGCCCTCGACAATTGTCATATCCACCTGCACTTGCCCGATCCGCGCTTTGGGGATGGTCAGAGGATCGGCATCAACCACGACGAAATCAGCCAGTTTGCCCACTTCGATACTGCCCATATCCTTTTCAAGGAAGTTCGCCTCCGCGCTCCAGATCGTGAACATGCGGATCGCATCCATCACGCCAATGGCTTCTTCGGGCTGGACCACCGTGCCATACTTGCTGTCGCGGTTCACCGCCCGGGCGATCGAGAAGAACGGATTGGTGGCAAAGTTCTGGGTGCCGATTGTATCGACCCCGCCAGCTGGATGCAGCCCGCGCGCGATCAGCGTCTTCAGCGGGAAGAACTTCACATCCGGCTCGGCGGCGTTGGTGGCGTCCAGCCGCCAGAGGAAGGCGACCTGCATCGACGGAATCACGTGAGCATACACCATACGAGCCAGCCGCCGCTCGGTGCGCTGCGGGTCAAGGCTCAGGAAATGGGCAAAGTGTTCGATCCTCAGCCGGGCATCGCTGCGCGGATAGCGCACCTGCGCCGCTTCGTAGGCATCCAGCACCATATCCTGCGAACGATCGCCATTGGCATGGATCTGGATCTGCCAGCCGCGACGATAGGCATCCCCCACCAGCGCGTTCAGTTCCTCCTGCTGATACGTCACCCCGCCCACATTGTCCGGCTTCCATGTCGTGGCGGAACCCTTCCAGTGGGGCCGGTAAACCGCCGATGTTGTCCCCCAGACGCCGTCCTGAATAAGCTTGATCGCCCCGACATTGAGCCAATTGGTGCCGCCCTGCGGCTTGAAGCCCATGACTTCGATCTTTCCGACAGGATCCGAATCCTTCGAGGAAGCAAATGTTATCCCGGCATGCGCG
>CANEVG010000363.1 GCA_947442095.1 Sphingomonadaceae bacterium | reverse complement strand
TGCCAGATCGGCTTTGCGGGCATGAGCGAGCCGTGGCTGCAAGGCTATGCGCGCGGGATGACCGCAAGCGTTACGGGCGGAAACCGCTTTGCCGACCGCATCGACCTGTTCCCCGAGCGCAGTGTGCTGGCGGATTCGCAGCTCTGCGACGAGACGCTCTACCATGCCTATTACCGCACCTGGGCGGCGCGCATGCAGAAGTCGCTGGAGGCATGAGCGCGCCCTTTACCCGCGCCGAGGCCGAAGAGCTGCTCTACCGCGAGGCGCTGCTGATCGATAGCGCGCGCTATGATGAATGGCTGGCGCTGTTCACCCCCGATGTCGAATTCTGGATGCCCGCGTGGCGCGACGAGACGACGACCACTGAGGACCCGGACCGCGAGCTGTCGCTGATCTACTACAAGGGACGGCGCAATCTGGAAGACCGGGTGATGCGCCTGACCTCGGGCTTATCGACCGCTTCTGCCCCGCCGCCGCGCGTGGTGCATCAGGTGAGCAATGTGCTGGTGAAGCATGTGGATGCCGAGAGCGCAGACGTTTCTGCCGCTTTTGCCTGCCACCGCTTCGATGTCCGGATGAACCGGACGGACTGCTTCTTCGGCCGTTACGAGTACCGGCTGGTGCGTCAGGAGACGGGCTGGGCCATCGCGCGCAAGAAGATCATCCTGCTCAACGACACGATACCGACGGTGGTCGATATCACTTCGATCTAGTCAGCAAGCCCGCACCCGACGCACCGCAGCCGGTCTCAATTTCCCACGCCAGACCTTGGAAAATCCCGCGCCATCCGGCTGCGCCAGGTTGTTTTCATATGCGGCACGCCGGGTATGCGAAAGCCGCCGGGGTTGTGGCACTGCTGGCACACCGTGCCAAAAGTTCCGGCGTGGACATCATCCTTCTTGTGACAATCGATGCAGCGATTGCCGACTTTTACCGTGTTCACCGACTTCGGGTGGCAGCCGACGCACGTGACGCGCGCGTGGAGGCCAACCAGCGGGAAGCCCGTCTTCGCATGATCGAACTTCGCGACCTTCCAGGTCGACTGGCTGTGACAACTTGCGCACTTCGGCCCGTCTGCGCCGCGGTGGACATCATCCTTGAGGTGGCAGCCCACGCAGGCGACAGGCGCGGCGACTGGCCGGGCGGTGCGGGCGTGGCAGTCGATGCACGTCAGGGTGCGATGTGCCCCGCGCAGCGGAAACGCCGCGACGCGCTCGTGCTTGAAAGCGATCGCGCGCCAGTTGGTCGTGAGGTGGCAATCGGCGCAGCGCGGGCCAGATGCGCCGCGATGCACGTCCTTTTCCAGATGGCAGGAAACGCACGCGGTCGGCGTCCCGTGCCATTGCTCCTTGGCGTGGCAGCCGAGGCAGGGGGTTGTGCGGTGTGCGCCGGTCAGCGGATAGCGCGTGCGATTGTGATCGAACGACAGCAGTTGGCCCCAGCGGCCCGTGGTGTGGCATGATTGGCACTGCGGCCCGAGGCGGCCCTTGTGCACATCCTGCCGCGTATGACACGCGGCACAGGCCTGCGGTGTTTCGCGAAACCGGACCATTCCCTTGTGGCAGGCGGCGCACTTCGTCCGCACATGCCCGCCGGTCAGGCGATAGGCGGACTGGGTCTGGTGGTTGAAGGCCTTGATATCGAGCTGCGCCAGCCGGTGCCCGAGCCCCTTGTGTTCGGTGTGGCAATCGCGGCACGGGGCGGTCCGCGCCTTGGGCGTGAGGCCGTGGAACCGCGTGCGGCTTGTCCGGTCGCGCGCCACGCCCCTGTGACAGGTGAGGCACTGCGCGGGCTGCGCGGTGCGCTTGAACGAGAGGTGGCAGGCGTTGCAGCGCGTTTCCAGTTTTGCGTGCCCGCGTGACAGGGGCCCAGGGCTGACCAGCCGTTCGATCACTGTCTCGGCGTGCGCGGGTCCTGCGCCGCTCACCAGCGCCAAGGCGAGGATCAGGGCAAGGCGCCATATCCGCCGCATCAGTAGGCGTGGGCCATATAGACATGCACAAGCACCGCAGGCACCAGCACCATCAAGGGCGGCACGTGGAGATAGTGCCATCGTTCCACCAGCGCGAGCACCAGGCGATTGCCGCTGCGCCGCGCCGGCCCCAGCAGATAGCGCGCCACGAGCCCGCTGGCGGCCACCAGCACAGCCGTAGCCAGAGCGAAGCTGCTGTTGATTGACCCCCAAGCGAAGCGCGCGTGGATTACCACTCCAACTGCGCCGAACAGACCGAGCAGGATATGCGCGTTGTACCATAGGGTGACCGGCACCCGCCCGGCCCGCGTGCGCTTGCGCAGCGAAAACCCCAAGACCGCCAGCATCGCCAGCGCGCCGCCAAGGCCCATGAGATAGCCCGGCCAGGCATGCGGATCGAGCGCAGGATCGGCCCGGTGCCGCCAACCCCATCCCAGCACTGCGAGCAGCAGGGCGGCCGCCGCAAGATCGCCAAGCGGCCATGGCGCGGCGCGACCGGCGATTTGCGCCGGGCTCTCACCGCTCGTGTCTGCCATGACGCTACCGACCCTGCCTTGCGGACCCGCCCGGGGATCAGGCACATCCAAGCCCAGCAGAATTCGCTGGAAATCGCATCATAAGTGTCCTCTCTGAAAGATCAAACGTGGCCGTGGAGCTGACAGTCTTGCCGATCCGGTACGCTCTGGGATGATCCCCGCCGCTGCACTCCTGCCGATCTATGCGCTTGCGCTGCTGTTGGCCCTCTCCGGCTGGGCGATCCATCACAAGCTGCGCAGCGCGCGCAATCGCACGCTGCTCGCGCGGAGCCGCGCCGCAGGTCTGGCCGAACCGCCGGGTCTGCACCCCCGCATTGATCCGGCGCGTTGTATCGGCTGCGGCGCCTGCGTGCGTGCCTGCCCGGAAAACGAGGTGCTCGGCCTTGTCGGGCGGACCGCGACCTTGATCGAACCCTCGGCTTGTGTCGGCCACGGCGTGTGCCACGACGCCTGCCCGACCAGCGCGATCAGTCTGGTGTTCGGCACAGCCACGCGCGAGATCGCGGTGCCAGTGCTGGGAGCGGGCGGTGAAACCAGTGTGCCCGGCATTCATATCGCAGGCGAGCTTGGCGGGCTTGGCCTTATTCGCAACGCGATCACGCAGGGGCGTGAAGTCATCGACCACATCGCCGCCGCCCTGCGCCGCGAAGGCCCTCCGGCGGAGACAGGTCTGCTTGATGTGGTGATCGTGGGTTGCGGACCGGCAGGCCTTGCCGCAAGCCTTGGTGCCAAGGCCCATGGCCTGAACTTCGTTGCACTTGATCAGGCGAGCCTTGGGGGATCGGTGGCGCACTACCCGCGCGGCAAGCTGGTGATGACAGCGCCGGCGCAGCTGCCCCTCATCGGCGAGGTGCGACTGGGCTCGGTCTCCAAGGAAGAACTCCTTCGGTTCTGGCAGGATATGCTCCAACGAGCCGAGCTTGCCCCCCGGTTCGAGGAACACGTCCGCGCTGTCCAGCCGCAGGGCCGCTTGTTTGTGGTCACAACGGACAACGCGCGATATCGCGCACGGCGCGTGGTCCTTGCCATGGGACGCGGCGGCTCCCCGCGGCGGCTGGGGGTGCCCGGCGAAGACCTGGCGAAAGTTGTCTACCGGCTGAGCGATCCGGGCCAGTATGCCGGGCAAAAGGTGATGATCATCGGCGGC
>CANEVG010000362.1 GCA_947442095.1 Sphingomonadaceae bacterium | reverse complement strand
ATCAGCATCGCGCGGTATTGGCCCATTTCGCCCAGCGTTGCGGCATATTCGCCGAGCAAGGCCGGATCATCAGGGCTGACCTTGAGCCCCGCTTCGAACCAGGGCAGCGACGCTGCCAGCCCGAATTGCTCGCGAACCAGCAGGCCGCGCAGCAAGAGCGCCTCGGGATTGGCCGGATCAAGCGCCACCGCGCGCTCGGCCGCCTCGATGGCCTGCGCCTGCTCGCCGCCCGAATAGCGCAAGCTGGTGATCGCGGCCCACAAGTCGGAATCTTGTGGATTGATCTTGAGCGCTTCGTCAAAGGCGCCGCCTGCACCGCGCAGATTGCCCTCTGCCAGCGCCAGCTGGCCGCGCACGCGCCAGCCAAACGCGGCCGCGTCCGGCGCGAAGCGTCCTGCCTCGAGCACTTTGTGCGCTTCGGTGCGGTTGCCCTCAGCCAGCAAGGCCGCGCCGAGGTGCGCGCGCACCGCGTCCTCGGGCACGCCGCCGCGCACTGCGGCGCGCAGCATGACCTCGGCCGAAACCGGATCGCGCCGATCCAGCGCCGCCTGCGCTTTGGCGCGCAGTTCATCGAGCCGCGCCTCCCCGCCCGCCGCCGGCCCCGCCAGCGCCAGCAGCCCAAGCGTTAGGCCGAACAGCGGGCCACACATTGGACTTCGTGCGCGCTTAATGCTGAAGGTCGTATTGCTTGAGCAAGTCATACAGTGTGGGCCGGCTGATCCCCAGCAGGCGCGCCGTGTTCGAAATATTGCCCTCGCTGCGCGCCAGAGCGTGGCGGATCATCTTGCGGTCCGTCACCTCGCGCGCGGTCTTGAGGTTGAGCGGATTACCGGCCTCCTCGCTCGGCTCGGCCAGATCGAGATCGCTGGCGCAGACCAGCTTGCCGTCGGCCATGATCACCGCGCGCTTCACCCGGTTTTCCAGCTCGCGCACGTTTCCAGGCCAAGTCCACGCGTCGATGGCGGCGAGTGCATCGGGCGCAAAGCCCTTGACCGCCGGGTTCATCTCGCCCGCAAACCGGGTCAGAAACACCTTTGCCAGCAGCGGCGCATCGCCCGGCCGTTCGACCAGGCTCGGGATGCGCACGACAATCTCGGCAAGCCGGTAGAACAGATCTTCGCGGAAGCGTCCGTCGGTAATCATTGCTTCCAGGTTTTGGTGCGTGGCGCAGACAATCCGTGTATCGACCTCGATCGAGCGCCGCCCACCGATGCGTTCGATGGTGCGTTCCTGCAGGAAGCGCAGCAGCTTGACCTGCAGCTGGATGGGAATGTCGCCCACCTCGTCAAGGAACAGCGTGCCGCCGCTGGCCTGCTCGATCTTGCCCTCGGTGGTCTTAACCGCACCGGTGAACGCGCCCTTTTCGTGGCCGAACAGCTCGCTTTCGAGAAGGTTTTCCGGGATCGCCGCGCAGTTGATCGCCACGAACGCGCCCTGCGCGCGCGGACTGGCATCATGCAGGCCCTTGGCGAGCAGTTCCTTGCCGGTGCCGCTTGCGCCCAGCAGCATGACCGAAACGTTGGTGCCCGCCACGCGCTCGATCGTGCGCGCGACCTTTACCATCTCAGGCGCTGCAGTGATCAGGCGGCCAAGCACGCGATTGTCCTGCGGTGCGCGATCCGCCAATTGGCGGTTCTCCGCCTCGATGCGATGCAGATGCAGGGCGCGGCGCACAATCAGGCCAAGCGAGTCGATATCGACCGGCTTCTGATAGAAATCGTAGGCCCCGTGCTGGATCGCCCGCAGCGCGCTTTCCCGCGCGCCATGCCCGCTGGCGACGATCACCTTGGTGTCGGGCTTGAGCGCCATGATCGCATCGAGCACGGCAAAGCCCTCGCTCGTGCCATCGGGATCGGGTGGCAGGCCAAGATCAAGCGTGACCACCGGCGGCTCTTCCGAGCGTAGCAGCGCGAGCGCGGTCGCGCGGTCGCCGGCGATGAACACCTCGAAGTCCTCGTAGGCCCACTTGAGCTGGGCCTGCAGGCCGGGATCGTCCTCGACGATCAGCAGCTTGGGCAGGCTGGGGGGCCGTTCCTGGATCATGACGCCACCTTCTTCTTGTCAGGATTTATGTCTGGGGATTGCAGGTTCAGGGCTTCCGCCTCGACGGGTTCGGCATTGGTCGCCACCGAAAGCGGCAAGCGCACGGCAAAGCGGCTGCCGAGGCCCTCGCGGCTTTCGACTTCAAGCCGGCCGTGCATCGCCCGCACCAGTTCGCGCGCCTCGAAGGCGCCGATGCCAAAGCCGCCGGCCTTGGTCGAGACAAACGGCTTGAACAGGCGGTCGTGCACGAAGTCCGCGCTCATGCCGCAGCCGGTATCAGCCACTTCGACCACGCCGCTCAGCCCGTCGGTGCGCGTCTGGAGGAACACCGCCATGCCCGGCTGGCTGGCTTCGATCGCATTCTGCACAAGATGCATCAGCACTTGCTCGAGCGTCTCGCGGCTGGCCATGACAAGGCACGGCTGGTTATCGGTGACATGGATCTGCACCTCGCCCGATGCCCCGCGATAGCGCGCGGCAATGCCGGCCACGATCCCGGCGGCATCGACCGGCTCCAGCCGCTGCACATTGACCGCGCCATAGCGCGAAAGCCGCGCGAGCAGGGCGTTGAGCTTGTCGGCGGAATTGGTCAGCGTGACCAGCATGTCCTTGCGGAATTCAGGGTTGTCTGCGTGCCGTTCGGCATTGCGCGCCAGCAGCGCAAGCTGGCTAGCGAGGTTCTTGATGTCATGCATC
Source organism: Sphingomonadaceae bacterium (assembly GCA_947442095.1). GTDB lineage: Bacteria > Pseudomonadota > Alphaproteobacteria > Sphingomonadales > Sphingomonadaceae > Novosphingobium. Next base: position 925 of record CANEVG010000362.1, on the reverse strand, counting down.
ACGAAGGCGATGCGCCGGTTGAACTCGTCGAACCGGCTCGCCTCCAGCAGCAACGCCTGTCCGTTGTGTTCGGCGATATAACTCGCGAGCTGCTGGCCCACCACGCGCAGCAGATCGAAGTCTTCCCAGTCGAGCTTGCGCGCCAGAGGCGGGCGGCCAAGCACAACCAGGCCCACGAGCCGGTCGAAGTGCAGCAGCGGGACCAGCGCCCAGGCGCCGTGCTCCTCGATCAGCCAGCGCGGCATCACCTGCTGTTCGCCTTCGTTATCGACCCCGGCGCGCAATTCATCGAGATCGACGATGAAACCGCGCTTCTCGAAGAACTGGCTCGCCGCACAACTCATCGATTCGGCGGGCACATCCAGCGTCGGCCATTGCCAGCGCGCCGCCAGAACCAGCGCGCCGCCCTCCCCGGGGATCAGCATGACCCCGCTGGCACTGTCGGTGATGTCGGCAAGCGCCTGCACCACACGCGCGTGCAGCGGCTGCGCGTTCGGCCCGGCACGGCCGATCGTGCGCGTGAAACGCTGCCATTCGGCGCGGTAGTCATAGCGGTGCTGGAAGAAATGCTTGGCCAGCATCACGTTGATCCACCTGCGCACCCGCGCCGATGGTACAAGCGCGAGGATCACCACCGTGGTGGCAAGGGCAAAGCCGAGCTGTGCCAGTTGGCTGACATCGCCGCCCAGCCACGCAACCGATTGCGCGGCCGCGACCATCAGCATGAGGTAGCCGCCGATCACCATCAGCGAGAGGGACTGGAACGCGACCGAGCGCGAGGGCGAAAAGCGCAGGCCCGTTTGGCCGCGCATCGCTCCCACCGCCAGCAGCAGCACCGCGCCAAGCTGCGCCACACCCCGCAGTGCCGCCATTTCGATCGGCACCCTGTGGCCAAGATAGGCGATCGTGTAATAGTTGAGATCGT
>CANEVG010000361.1 GCA_947442095.1 Sphingomonadaceae bacterium | reverse complement strand
TGCGTGACCGGCCAGATCTACCGGATCGATGCTGCCTATGGACCGTTTGCCGCTGCGACGCCAGGTCATGAGGCAGGACTGGCGAACGTGCTGACCGGCACGGACGATGAAATTTGGGTCATCGCCCCGGCCGAACTAGCCCCGCCGCGCGGCACCCGCGTGGTTCGCACCGCGCCGCTGCTGCAGATGATCGCGGATGGCCCCGCAACCGCGCGCAGTTCTGATCCCGAGATCGAAGCGCTGACCGAGGCCGATGCACTGGAAATGGCAGAGTTGGCCCGTGCAACCGAGCCCGGACCATGGGGATCAAGCACGCATCGCTATGGCCAGTTCTACGGCATACGCCGTGAAGGCCGGATCGTCGCCATGGCCGGTGAACGCATGCGCCCCGCGCCTGGCATCGCCGAAGTCAGCGGGGTCTGCACACTGCCAGACTTTCGCGGCCAGCGCCTTGCCGAGAGGCTGATCCGCAAAGTCATGGCCAGCTTCGCGGCGCGCGGCGATACGCCGTTCCTGCACAGCTATGCCTACAACGCCCACGCGATCCGCCTTTACGAATCACTCGGCTTTCGCGCACGTCGAGCCATGATGGTGACGGTGCTGGGGAGGGCAGAGGTGTGAGCGGTCCAGTGGGAATGGGTGAAGCCGAGGCCGCGAACGAACTCATGCGCCTCGCGCGCCAGATTGCGCGCCATGACCGGCTCTATCATGCCGACGACGCGCCGGAGATTACAGACGCAGAATACGACGCTCTGGTGCGCCGCAATGCCGAGCTGGAAGCCGCGTTTCCGAACCTGATCCGCGCCGACAGCCCGAGCCGCAAGGTGGGCCATGAGATCGCCGCCTCGCCGCTCGCCAAAGTGCCGCACGAGGTGCGGATGATGAGCCTCGACAACGCCTTTTCGGACGAGGAAGTCCTGGAATTTGTCGCGCGCGTTCGCCGCTTTCTGGCATTGCCCGCAGATGCCGAAGTGTTGATGACCGCCGAAGACAAGATCGACGGGCTTTCGTGCTCGCTGCGCTACGAGCAGGGGCGCCTGGTGCGCGCAGCCACGCGGGGCGACGGGCAGGTGGGCGAAGACGTGACCGCTAATGTCGCCCACATTACCGACATCCCGCAGGTGTTGATCGGCGACGTGCCCGCCGTGTTCGAGATCCGCGGCGAGGTCTATATGGCCAAAGCCGACTTTGCCGCGCTCAATGCCGCGCAGGAAGCGGCAGGCGACAAGCTGTTTGCCAATCCGCGCAATGCGGCTGCCGGTTCGCTGCGCCAGAAAGATGCCAGCGTCACGGCAAAGCGACCCTTGCGCTTTCTGGCCCATGGTTGGGGCGCGGCAAGCGCGGTGCCGGGCGAGACACAGTTCGCGGTGATGCAGCAGATTGCCGCATGGGCCGTGCCGGTTTCGCCGCTGCTGGCGCAGTGCGCTTCGGCAGAAGCCATGGTCGCGCATTTCCGCGCCATCGGCACGCAGCGGCCGGGGCTGCCTTATGATATCGATGGGGTGGTTTACAAAGTGGACCGGCTCGATTGGCAGGAACGGCTTGGCTTTGTGGCCAAGGCGCCGCGTTGGGGGCTTGCACGCAAGTTCCCGGCTGAGCGCGCCGAAACGGTGATCGAAGGCATCGACGTGCAAGTCGGGCGCACAGGCAAACTGACCCCGGTCGGCCGCCTGCGCCCGGTGCTGGTCGGCGGCGTGACCGTGACGAACGTGACACTGCACAACCGCGACGAAATCGACCGGCTTGGCCTGCGGATCGGGGACCGCATCGTGCTCCAGCGCGCGGGCGACGTGATCCCCCAGGTGGTCGAGAACCTGACGCGCGAGGAACTGCGCGGAGCCTATGCGTTCCCTGATCATTGCCCGGAATGTCAGTCCGAAGCCGTGGCCGAGGAAGGCGAGGTCGATGTGCGCTGCACCGGTGGGCTCGTCTGCCCGGCGCAGCGCACCGAGCGGCTGCGGCACCTCGTCAGCCGGGGCGCGCTCGATATTGAAGGGCTGGGCGACAAGACTATTGCCGAGTTCTTTGGCGAAGGCTGGCTCGAAAGCCCCGCCGACATTTTCCGCCTCCACCAGCGCCGCGCCGAGATCGTCGGGCGCGAGGGGTGGAGGGACAGGTCTGTGGATAACCTGTTGGCAGCCGTCGAAGCCAAACGCGCGCCCGATGCCGCGCGGCTGCTGTTCGGGCTGGGCATTCGCCATATCGGCGCGGTGACGGCGCGCGATCTGCTCAAGCGCTTCACCACGCTGCCGGCGCTGCGGGCAGTGGCGGAGAGGGCAAAGGGCGGGGACGCGGCGGCCAGCGCCGAACTGCTCTCCATCGACGGCGTCGGCCCCGTGGTGGCCCACGCGCTTGGCGATTTCTTCCATGAGCCGCATAACGTTGCGGTGTGGGAAGACCTGCTCACTGAGGTCTCGCCACCGCCCTACATCGTCGAGGTCCGCGCCAGTGCGGTCGCGGGCAAGACGGTCGTGTTCACCGGCAAGCTCGAGACGATGAGCCGCGATGAGGCCAAGGCGCAGGCCGAGGCGCTGGGCGCGAAATCGGCCGGGTCGGTTTCTGCCAAGACCGAACTGGTCGTGGCTGGGCCGGGCGCGGGCTCAAAGCTGAAGCAGGCGGCTGCGCTGGGCATTGAAGTGATCGACGAGGCGGCCTGGGCCGAGATCGTCAAGGCGGCGGGATAGGAGCGAACCATGATGCTCTTGATGATGGCCTATGCTGCCATGGCAACGACCAATCCGATGGAGGTGCGGCTGCAGCGCGCCTATCGCGCCGCACCGCGGCCGGTCCGCAGGTTCCTTGAACGCCGCGCGGGCTGCAATCATTGGGGCGGCGAAGAAGCCTATGATGCCGAGCGTGCGCAGCAGATCGCCCAAGCTATCCGAGGGCTGCGCTGCGACAGGCTTGAGGCGGACGAGCGCTGGCTGAAGCGCCAGTACGCTCGGTCGCGCCGCGTGCGCTGGCTGCTTTCCGCCACCCGTGAGAGGGATATCATGCCATGACATTCGAAGATTTGACTCTGCTTGGCACCGAAGCTGGCACCGTCCTGAAGGCGCGCGGGCAATCCCTTGCAGTCGTCGATGGCGCAACCGGCGGACTGATCTCTGCCGCGCTGTTGGCCATGCCGGGAGCATCCGCGTTCTATCGCGGCGGCGGCGTGATCTACACGATCAAGGGCAGGCGGATCGTGCTGGGGCATGAACCGGGCTCGCTGCGCGGGCTGACGTCTGCCACCGAGGCCTATGCATTGGCGCAGGCGCGGCTCATCCGGGCGCGCTACGAGACCGTTTGGGGCATGGCCGAAACCGGTGCGGCGGGGCCGGGGGTCCATCCGCTCGGCGTGGCTTCGGGCACCAGCGCGGCGGCGGTGGTCGGGCCGGGTTTCGAGGCGGCGATGATTGTGGAAACCGGACATGATAACCGGCTCGCCAATATGATCGCCTTCACGCACAACGCGCTGGAATTGCTCAAGACAGGCTTGTCGTCCTGAGCGTCGCGGAAATGCTTTCCATTCCGAATCTCACCTCAGCACCCCAACTTTCTCCCTCGCTCGACACGAACGGGACATGGGGTCCTCGTATCTGGTAGGCAGGAGAGTTCAGCGCCGCCCTGCTGTACGGCGCCTGAGCCACAGGATCGACCAATTGCCGCGCACCATTCGCGCGCGCAGCGAGAACCCGGCACGCATATAGGCATCGCGCACGGTGTTTTCC
>CANEVG010000360.1 GCA_947442095.1 Sphingomonadaceae bacterium | reverse complement strand
CCAGATCCGGGCGCGATTTCAAGAAGGCCCCTGCCTCCAGGCCGTTTTGCCGCCCAGTGCCCTTGCCGGTCAGCAGATACTTGAGTCCCGCTGTCAGCTGCCCCAGCCCTTTGATCTCGTTGTAGAGCGAAACAGGCTGGGTGCAGGCCCAGTTCAGCGTCACATCGAGATGATCCTGCAGGTTCTCGCCCACGCCCTTCAGCGTATGGACCGGGGTGATCCCTTGTGCCTTCAGTTTCTCCGGATCACCGATGCCCGAAAGCTGCAGGATCTGCGGCGACTGGAACGCACCGGCGCAAAGCAGCACTTCGCGCCCGGCTTGCGCTGTCTGCACACGCTTGCCTTGCCCCAGTGAATACTCCACGCCCACCGCGCAGCCATTGGCCACGACGATCCGGTGCACCCGCGCCCCGGTCACAACGGAAAGGTTTACCCGCTTGCCCGCGATCGGGGTCAGGTATCCGCGCGCCGCGCTCCAGCGTTCGCCGTCGTTGATGGTGAGCTGGTAGCGCCCGAAGCCTTCCTGTTCAGACCCATTGAAATCCTCGGTCAGGCGGTGCCCAGCCTGCTGCCCCGCCTCGATCACGCCCCGATAAAGGGGATGATCCGAATTCTCACCCCAATTGACCTTGAGCGGCCCGCCCGCGCCGTGGAACGCGTCTGCCCCGCCGCTGAAGTCCTCCGCCTTGCGGAAATAGGGCAGAACATCGGCAAATGACCACCCCTCCAGCCCCAACTGCCGCCACTGGTCATAATCGCGCGCATGGCCGCGTATATAGACCATCCCGTTGATCGCCGAAGAACCGCCCAGCCCCTTACCGCGCGGATGCCACATGCGCCGCCCGTCCATCGCCGGTTCCGGTTCGGACCAGAAGCCCCAGTTGTGCTTACTCTTCTGCTTGATCAGCGTGCCCACGCCCGCCGGCATGCGCACGAGCACCGACGTGTTGGCTCCGCCCGCTTCCAACAGCAGCACCCGCACCGCCGGATCCTCCGAAAGCCGCGCCGCCAGAACCGATCCGGCGCTGCCCGCCCCGATAACGATGAAATCGAACATCCCGTCCTGCATGCGCCACCTCTGCCCCTGATTGGCACAGCGCTATCGCTGCCGATGGGGCCTAGGGATAGTTAATCGCACGATTAACAGCAAGGGCCAGCCTTGCCAGTGGTGCCCTTCGCGGCGGAGAGAGGGGAAACGGCGCCTCCTGCCAAGCATTCTGCGGAACGCCACCCCCCAAAGCCCCATTGCGCGCCGCACCCAATGCGCTATCGCTCACCCCATGACCCAAACCACCCGCATCTGGACCGCCGCGCTTGTCGTGGTGGGTGACGAAATCCTGTCTGGCCGCACGCATGACAAGAACATTGCGCAAGTGGCGGCGTGGCTGGGGGTGCAGGGCATTCGGCTCCGCGAAGTGCGCGTTGTGCCAGATGACATGGCCGCGATTATCGAGGCGGTGAATGCGCTCAGGGTGCGCAATGATTATCTCTTCACCACCGGCGGTATCGGGCCGACGCATGATGACATCACCGTCGACGCGGTCGCCGAGGCGCTGGGCGTACCGGTCGTTATCCACCCCGCGGCGGAGGCGATGCTCACCCGTTATTACGAGACGCGCGGCGGCATCAATCCGGCGAGGCTTCGCATGGCGCGGGTGCCCGAGGGCGCAGACCTCATTCCCAACCGGCTTTCGGGCGCACCGGGGATCAAGGCGGGTAATGTGTTCCTGATGGCAGGTGTGCCGGGGATCACCGCGCAGATGCTCGACGGGCTGACCGGCACGCTGGAGGGCGGCCTGCCACTGCTTTCCGCCACCATCGGCTGCTGGGTTGCCGAGAGCGAAGTGGCGGACTTGCTGCGCGAAACCGAACGGGATCACGATGGTTGCCAGATCGGCAGCTATCCGTTCTTCCGCGAAGGCAAGGTCGGCGCGAACTTCGTGATCCGCGCGGTTGATCAGGCGCTGCTTGATGCCTGCGCCAAGGTGCTGGTGGACGGCCTCACCGCGATTGGCCGCGCGTCGGTGCCGGGGGGCATCTGATCCTACGGTCTGCTGCCGTGGCAGGCCTTGTGCTCGCGCTCTCCGCCTGCGCCCCCACGCTGAGCCGCTTCGAACGCACACTCGCTGCAAATCACAGCGCCACCGCTTCACTCAGCCAGTGGTGCGCCGCGCGCGGTATTGCCGCGCCGCCCACGATCAGCGCGCTGGCCGATCGCAGCGCCGAGGAAGCCCCTTCCCCCGCCACCCGCGCCGCTCTGGGCGTCAGCGCGGAGGAGCCTGTCACCTTCCGCCATGTTCGGTTGCTCTGCGGCACCGCAGTGCTTTCGAACGCGAAGAACTGGTATGTGCCTGCGCGTCTCACCCCCGCGATGAATGCCGCGCTGCTTACCACTGATACGCCCTTCGGCACGGCCGTGCGCCCGCTTGGCTTCCGGCGCGAGCGGCTGGAAAGCCGCCGGGGCCGCACGGCGGAATGCCCGCCGGGCACGGTGCTGTCGCACAAGGCGGTCTTGCGGCTGGCCGATGGGCGCGGCATCAGTCTGGTGGCGGAATGCTATACCGCAGCCAATCTGCGCAAACCGGGGGCCAAGTGATGCACGTGTTGCTGACAGGTTCGTCCGGCTGGCTCGGCCGTTTCCTTGCTCCCGCGCTGCGCGAAGCCGGGCATACCGTCACCGGACTCGATGTGGCCCCCGGACCGGAATCCCATGTCGTCGGCTCCATTGCCAGCCGCGCGGTGGTGGACCGGGCCATGGGGCTTGGTATCGATGCGGTGATCCACACCGCCGCGCTGCACAAGCCCGATATCGTGCGCTATCCCGTGCAGACCTTTGTTGATGTGAATGTCACCGGCACGCTCAATCTGCTCGAAGCCGCCAAGGCTGCGGGCCACGACCGGTTCGTGATGACTTCCACCACCTCGTTGATGATCAGTCAGGCGATCCGTGATGAGCGCAGCGATGCCGCTGTCTGGCTCGACGAGAGCACCGGTCCGCTCGCCCCGCGCAACATCTATGGCGTGACCAAGCTGGCCGCCGAGGCACTATGCCGCCTCTATGCAGCAGACCACGGCCTATCGTGCATCGCGCTGCGCACAGCACGCTTCTTCCCGGAGGACGACGACACGCACAAGCGGCCCAGCGGCGAGAACCTCAAAGCGATCGAGTTCCTCCACCGCCGTCTGACCGTGGAAGACGCCGCCGCGGCGCATATTGCCGCGCTCGACAAGGCCCCGGAGATCGGCTTCGGCCTCTACCTGGTCAGCGCCCCGCCGCCCTTCGCGCGCAGCGATGCGGAAGCGCTGAAGCACGATGCTGCTGCCGTGATCCGCGAACGCTTTCCCGATGCGGCAGAGCTCTTTGCCGGGCGCGGCTGGACGCTGCCCGCCAGCCTAGGCCGGGTCTATGATCCTTTGCTGGCTGAGCAGCAATTGGGCTTTCGCTGCCAGACCGACTTCGCCGCCGTGCTCCAAGCGCTGCGCGAGGGTACCCCGCTGCCCTTCGCGCACGATCCAGCCTATACCTCACCTATCGTGACCAATCGATAATCCGGCGGCGCCAGCGCTGAAACGCAAAAGGCCGGGAAGGTTTCCCCTCCCGGCCTTTCGTATCTTGGCCAAGTGGCCGGATCAGGCGCCGTGGATTTCCGCGACGTCGACCTTGAGGCCCGGGCCCATCGATGAGGACATGCCGACCTTGCGCAGGTACTTGCCCTTGGCGCCGGCGGGCTTCGCCTTGATGATG
>CANEVG010000359.1 GCA_947442095.1 Sphingomonadaceae bacterium | reverse complement strand
GCTGATACTTGGCGAACTCGGCCTGCCAGTCCGCCTCGTTCAGTGGTGGCAGCACGCCCGAGACGGGCTTCCATTCGGTGATCGATACGCCCGATTCGGTGAGCCGGGTGATTCCGCCCACCGCCACGATCGCGATAATCATCAAGGCGACCACCAGCAGCCACCGGGCCAGCGCAAGCGGCGCGGCGATAGCGATGCGGGAGCGAGCCGGGGGAGCGAGCACAACGTCCATGACCCGCGGCTCTGCGCGGGGGCCGGGCGAATCGCAAGCGCAAATGGGGGCAAGGCCGGCGGCTTGCCCTAAAGCATCAGGCCCGTAATCACACGGCCATTGCGGGATGAGATATTATTACATATAGAGGCTGCGATGAGCGAACGCCCCCTCCCAGAACCCGGCGGACTGCGCGGCCGGTTTGACCGACTGGGCGTGTTCATCAGCGGGCTGTGCCTGGTGCACTGCGTGGCGGGGCTGTTCCTGATCGGCGTGCTGGGGCTGGGCGGCGGCGTGCTGCTCAATCCTGCGATCCATCGCTTTGGCCTGCTGGCTGGATTCGTCGTCGGCGTGATGACCATCGGGTCTGCAGCGATTCGCAACGGCCAGCGACTGCCGCTGGCGCTTGGCGCGACCGGTCTTGCCTTGATGGCAGCCGCGATCGCCAATGATCATGGCACGGCAGAAGCGCTACTCACGATCTGCGGCGTAGTTCTTGTTGCCAGCGCGCACATCGTGAACATCCGCCGCACCTGCTGACAGCTTGCACGGTGCGGCAGGCGCGCTAAAGCCCGCCTCATGTCTACAGAAACCGCTGCCACGCTCGCTCTCACCGTCAACGGCGAACCCCGCCGCGCCGCGCCCGGCTCGATTGCCGATCTGGTGCGCAGCCTCGAACTCGATCCCGCCAAAGTCGCGGTGGAGCGCAATGGCGAGATCGTGCCGCGCTCGACGCTGGCGGCGGTGGCGATTGCAGAGGGCGATGTGCTGGAGATCGTGCATTTCGTGGGCGGCGGCGAAGTGGATGACACTTGGCCAGAAGACACATGGACCGTGGCAGGCCGCACCTTCCGTTCGCGGCTGATTGTCGGCACTGGCAAGTACAAGGACTTCGCGCAAAACGCTGCGGCGGTTGCGGCTTCGGGCGCGGAAATCGTTACGGTGGCGGTGCGCCGGGTGAACGTCAGCGACCCCAAGGCGCCGATGCTCACCGATTTCATCGACCCCAAGAAGGTGACCTACCTGCCCAACACCGCCGGGTGCTTCACCGCCGAAGACGCGATCCGCACGCTGCGCTTGGCGCGCGAGGCGGGTGGCTGGGATCTGGTGAAGCTCGAAGTGCTGGGCGAGGCGCGCACGCTCTATCCCAACATGATCGAGACGATCCGCGCCACTGAAGTGCTGGCCAAGGAGGGCTTCCTCCCGATGGTCTATTGCGTGGACGATCCGATTGCGGCGAAGCAGCTGGAAGACGCGGGCGCAGTCGCGGTCATGCCGCTGGGCGCGCCGATCGGCTCAGGCCTCGGCATTCAGAACCGCGTGACCATCCGCCTGATCGTGGAAGGCGCGAAAGTACCGGTGCTGGTCGATGCCGGAGTCGGCACCGCAAGCGATGCCGCCGTCGCGCTGGAATTGGGCTGTGACGGCGTGCTGATGAACACGGCCATTGCGGAGGCCAAAGACCCGATCCGCATGGCCCGCGCGATGAAGGCAGCCGTGGAGGCGGGGCGCGATGCCTATCTGGCGGGGCGGATGGGGACGCGCAAGTACGCCGATCCAAGCAGCCCGCTAGCGGGATTGATTTGAGGGAGGGTGAGCTTCGCTCCTGTTAATGGCTCGGCCGTGTCAGCGTGATCAACCACATGTCGGGCACGGCACCCAGGCGAAGGGGCAGTATGCTGGTGCCGAGGCCAGCGCCAACCACGAGCGTCTTGCCCCGTTCCACGACCACCCCGCAGGCATACCGGTCACCGAACTCGGACATATAGGATATCGCCCCCAACAGCGGCAGTCTGATCTGACCACAGTGCGTATGCCCTGCGAGCATCAGCTTCACGTTCGGGGGCACTCGGGGAAACGGATCGGGGCTGTGGCTGAGCAGGATCGGCGTACCACCGAGCGCGTTCATCGCAGCAAAGGTCGCGTCCAGATCGGCATGACCTGTAAAGGCATCATCCAATCCGCCAATAACGAGCGGTCCTGCCCGTGCAGCCGCGTTGTCCAATAGAATGGCTCCTGCATCCCGCAATGCTGCACGCGCAGCCGCTGCATCGGCCCAATGGTCGTGGTTGCCTAGCACAGCGAATGTTCCGAGTTGGCTGCGCAGATCTTTGAGGGGCGCGACCACTTCGCTGAATCGGTAATGCGTGGTTGCGAAACGCTTTTCGCTGATGAAATCTCCGGCAATCAGCACCGCATCTGGCTTCAGGCGATTGGCCAAGCTGACAACATGCTGCAACCGCGCTGGGGGCATGTCCGGCCCGGCCACATGGATGTCCGAAATCAAAAGTATGCGGATCTGCTTCTCCGAACCTGAAGCTGGTAGCAGTTCAATTCGAGCATGTCTGACGATGGGGTCCGAGATGGCGGTCCAATAAGCAAAACCGACAAGGCCGCCCCCAGCCAACAGCAAACCCAACAGGAGCCGCTTCAGCGATATCAATCCGGCCACGCGCCCGGCTCCCAATTGCGCGATGTGTGGATCACGCGCAGGATCGTAAGCTCCACCTCGCCGTCATTTAGCGCATAAGCGATTATGTAAGGCAGCCGGGCGACCGATTTCTCATAAGTCCCCCCAACCCGGCCAGGATAGCCGGTAGCGAAATCGGCGAGAGCGTTGCCAGTATTGCGGATCGCGCCCAGCACCCGTTCGGCAGAATCTGGATCATCGGCGGCAATATGGCGGACGATGGCGAGATAATCATCGCGGGCACGGTCAGCCCAGACGACGCGCCGCCGGGTCAGGACTGCTTCCCTTGCCGGGCTTCCTCAATGATCCGAGCGGCCTCAGCCATCACGTCCTCATGCGCGATGACGCGGCCCGCCGCCATATCGGCAAGGCCTTCGTGGATACCCTCGATGATCTCAAGTTCACGGTTTACATAGGCTTCTACCGCTTCAACCGCGAGGAATGAGCAAGACCGGCGAGTGCTTTGCGCCAGCCGGCCGAGCTTTTCCTTGAGATCGGGCGTCACCCGGATCGTCATTGTCGTGCTGGCACCCATTTCGCGCTCTCCTTTAAGCCGAACACAATGTAACACATTGCACCACAGCTGCAATCGGCGCGGTCAGATCACCCCGAAATCCCCGCCGCCGCGAGCACTGCAAGCGTCAGGATATCCGGCGCGATCGAGGTCATTGCCGTGATCTGGACGGGCTTTTCCATACCGATCAGCATCGGTCCGATCACCGCGTTGCCGGCCAGTTCCTTGAGCAACTTGGCCGAGATATTGGCAGATTGCAGGCCGGGCATGATCAGCACATTTGCGGGGCCGGACAGGCGGCTGAAGGGATAACTGGCCATGACTTTGGGGTTGAGCGCAGCGTCCGGGGCCATTTCGCCTTCATATTCGAAACCGGGATCACTCGCATCGAGGATCGAGACGGCGCCCCGGATATCATCGAGCCACTTGCCGCTGGGATTGCCGAAGGTGGAGTAGGACAGGAAAGCGACGCGCGGTTCGTGGCCCATGCGCCGCGCCACGCCGGCGGTTTCGATCGCGATGTGCGCGAGGTCGGCCGCGCTGGGCCGCTCGTTCACCGTCGTATCGGCAAGGAACACGGTGT
>CANEVG010000358.1 GCA_947442095.1 Sphingomonadaceae bacterium | reverse complement strand
CGCCGTCTCGGCCACTTCGCCGGAAAACTCGTTAGCATCATGCCGGATCATCGTGCGGCGCAGCCGGTTGCCGAGATCATAATGCCGGAACGACTGCGGATAATCGCGCGTGTCTTCATAGGCCTTGCCCAGCGAGAAATGCAGGTGGAACACATCTTCCTGCCGCTCGGCCTCGTCCGCCAAGTTGGCGAGCGCGGCTTCCATGCGCGCGATATCCGCAGCATCCAGCTTCACCGTCTTGAGATTGGCAAGGCTCCACCACGCCTCGCCCATCGCAGGCTGGTGCGTCACCGCAGCGCGGTAGGCGGCGATGGCTTCGCCCTGTTCGCCCAGCGTCTTGAGCACATGACCCAGGTTCTGCCATACCTGCGCCTGCGCCGGCTGGGCTGCCAGCATCTGCTCGTAGAGAGCGCGCGCGCGCTCTTGTTCACCCAGCCGCACCAACACCGAGGCCAGAATCAGATTGGCGCCAGCGTTAGCCCCATTATTCGCCATTGGGCTGCGGGCAAGCAGTTCGGCCTGGTGAAGCGCATCAGGTAAACGGTTCACCTGCATCAGCAGCCGCACCAGAAAATCGCGCGCCAGATCGAAGCCGGGGGCCAGCGTAACGGCGTGCTCCAGCAGGCGCAGCGCCTCGTTCATGTCGCCGCGCCGCCAGAACACTTCGCCCAACATGCGCGTGCCGACCGGCTCGTCGGGGCGCTTCGCGGCTCGATCCCGCAGCATGGCTTCGCATTCGTCGAGCTTGCCCTCTTTCATGGCGACCGCTGCCGCCAGCAGATCGGGGTCGCGCGACGTGGCGTGGACTGCAGAGAGATCGGCGCGCCAGGCGTCCTGTTCGCGGCCCGCCTTGCGCAGTTCCTTGGCCAACAGGAACCACCCGGTCGCCACGCCCGGATCTTGCCGGGTCAGGGCTTCCAGCGCCGCAATGGCCTGATCGGTCGCCCCTGCTTCGCTTGCCGCCTGCGCCGTTTCCCAAAGCACCATGGCCGGGCGGCGCGGGCCGCCGGGCAGCGCCGCGAGTCGTGCCAGCGCCGCCGCCGAATTGCCCAATCGGCGCAGCGCCTGTGCGGCCAGGAATTGTGCAGGCGGCAATCCCGGTTGTTGCGCCAGAATCTGCTCGGCCACATCGAGCGCCGCCTGCGGTTCAGTCTCGAGTCCGGCGGCGGCCTGCTCCAGCGCGGCGCGAAAATCCAGAGGCTCTGCAGGAGCTTGGCCTGAAAGTGTCCCTGCGGTGCGGCTCGCGGCGTTCATCATCAATCCTGTGAAAAAGCAGGGCTCATAATGTGAACCTTTAGACACAGGTGCAACACCCATGATGGCGCGCGTGCTGCATATGCGAAAAAGAATATTGACACAGCGCGGCGATGTCGCATGATTGTAATCAGCACGTCGCCAGCGATGGTGGATGAGGGGGATATAAACAGTATCGTAATACCCGCACACTTGTGCGGACTGCACACGAGCGCACCGCGTTCGATGCACACGGGTTTTGTTGCACTGTGAAATCGCAGGTGCAAGGCCTGGGGAAGAAGCGCTGTAATCCAGCGTGTTAAGCAGTCAAAGACTGCATCGCAGGATCGGACGCAAGGAATTAACGGGTCGGCACAGAGGGAGCCCAACGTCATGTCAATAAAGTGCAGTCGCAGGTCGCAGTTTGTCCAGGCATTGTGCCTCTCCACGATAATCGCAGGCCTCGCCGCCCCGCAGAGCGCTTTCGCGCAGGACGCCGTAGCGCCGCAGGCAGCCGATCAGGCCTCCCCAGAAGGCGGCTTTACAGAAATTATCGTGACCGCCACGCGGAAGGCTGAAAGCGTTCAGAAGGTGCCGATCGCGATGCAGGCGCTTTCGTCGGACTTCCTAGCACAGCGTCAGGTCAAGGGTCTCGCTGACTACGCCGCACTGCTTCCCTCGGTTTCCTTCGCAGGCATCGGGCCGGGCCGCAGCGAAATCTATTTCCGCGGTATCGTGCCAGCAGGCGGTGCTTATGCCTCGGCCGGCTATTACCTTGATGAAATTCCCATTACCGGCGCAGAAGTGCCCGACATCCAAGTCTACGACATGGAGCGGATCGAGGCACTTTCCGGTCCACAGGGCACGTTGTTCGGCGCAGGCTCGCTGGCCGGCGTGGTACGCTTCATCACGGCCAAGCCGAAAACCGGTGCGTTCGAACTTGGCATGGATGCCGAAGTCAACAAGTTCGGCAAGGGCGCATTCGGCGGCACGCTCAAGGGCTTCGTGAATGTGCCCGTGAGCGATACGATGGCGATCCGTGCGATGGCCTACTACCGCAAGGAAGGCGGCTACATCGACAACGTGGCGAACAACGGCCGGTTTGCCGATGGCAGCCCGGCGGTGCTCAATCTCGGTGATGAAAACCCGCTCACCTCGTTCACGCTCAACAACGCTGCCATCGCCAAGAAGGACTACAACCCGGTCTACGAATACGGCGGCCGCCTTTCGATGCTCTGGGAAGTGGCAGATGGCTGGGACATCACCCCGTCAATCACGGCCCAGCGCCAGATCTCTTATGGCTATTTCGGCTTCGATCCGCGCGTCGGCGATCTACAGGTGCATGATTACGACCTGACCCGCAGCAACGATCGCTGGTATCAGGCCGCACTCACCATCCACGGCCACATCGGCGATTTCGATCTCGTTTCGGCGACCGGCTATTATGCCCGTAACCGCAAGATCAATAACGACTACACTTACTACACCGTCGCTTACGATGGCTTCGGCCCCGGCTACGAAAGCTACTTGCAGTTCTTCGACAAGTCGGGCTGCACAGGTTCGGGCGTAACGCTCAAGTGCACCAACCTGCTCAACCCGACCCAGTACTACAAGGCTAACAACACCAACAAGAAGTTCACTCAGGAAATCCGTCTGACGACGCCAAAGACCTGGCCGTTCGACGTGACTTTGGGCGGGTTCTTCCAACGGCAGAAGAACAACACGAACGACTTCTACGCAACGCGCGGGCTGGCTGATATCGTCGGCTACACGGCTGCTGGTGGCGGTGACACCAACTTTGCCGGCTTCGGCATTCCCGAAGCACAAGGCGGGACGATGATCCTTGGCTCGCCTGCCGTGCGCGAAGATGGGTTCTACATCACCGAGAACGACACGCTCTATCACGACACGGCGATCTTCGCCGAAGGGCATTACAACATCCTGCCCAGCGTGAAAATCACAGGCGGTATCCGGTACTTCTGGACCGATTTCCAGATTGCAGGTTTCGCTGGCGTGGCAAGTTCGGCGCAAAATGCTCCGGCAATCTTCCTGCCCACTGGCGCGGTCGGCTGCCCGCTTCCGCTCACGGGTGCTCGGCTAGAATGCCGCAACACCAATGCGCTCGATCCGCAAAGCATCGGTCGCTACAAGGAACAGGGCCAGACTCACAAGGTCGTGGTCGATTGGCAGTTCGCAGACCAGAAGCTGATCTACGCGAACTACTCGACCGGCTTCCGCCCCGGCGGTTACAGCCGTCCGCTGCGCATCCGCGCAACGACGACCCAGCCTTCGGTGGTTGTGGCCGCCCCGCCGTTCAAGTCGGAAACGCTCACCAACTTCGAAGTTGGTGTAAAAACCACCTGGAACAACATGTTCCGCTTCAACGCCGCCGTGTATCTGGAAAAGTGGAACAATATCCAGTATAGCGTGGTTGTCGCGGGCGCGCAGGGCGCGGGCTACACCGGCAATGCCGGCAAGGCCGAAGTCAAGGGCATCGAGTATGACGCTGACCTGAGGCTCGGAAAGCTCACGATCACCACCACCGGCTCGTACAACGACGGCAAGTTGGCCGGCG
>CANEVG010000357.1 GCA_947442095.1 Sphingomonadaceae bacterium | reverse complement strand
GCATAGCTCATGCCCAGCGCGATCACGCTGCGCGCTGCGGGCCAGAGCGATTGCGGGCCCTTGCGCTGGTGCTTGCGGATTTCCATCCATTCCATCGCGCCATGGTTGCCATCGGCCAGCCACTGTTCCAGCCGTGCGGCGCGCAAGGGATCATCGCCGGCTGGGGCAATGCCGCAGGCCGCGAAGCCGAGCCGCGCGGCTTCGGCCTTGATGCGAGCGCCAAGAGAACCGGGCACCGTGGTTTGCGCGCCGTTAACCAAATTTGCTGCCCCCATCGTTCATGGCTTACGGTTACCGGCAGATCCCATGAAGATCGAACCTCATAATAGCTTTACCGGGATGCCCGTTCTGGACAACTCCGTCTTATCTGCAGACCTCGCGATCGAGGCCCGTGCACTGGTCAAGCGCTTCGACGGCTTCACGGCGGTCGACGGCGTGGACATTTCGGTGCCGCGCGGCGCGATCTATGGCATTCTGGGGCCGAACGGCGCGGGCAAGACGACTACGCTGCGGATGCTTCTCGGCATCATCGATCCTGATTCGGGCTATCGCCGTCTGCTTGGCCATGAACGGCCGACCGACGTTGCGCGCCGCGTCGGCTATCTGCCCGAAGAGCGCGGGCTCTATCCGGCGATGAAGGCGACTGAAGCCATCGCGTTTCTAGCCGCGCTTCGCGGCGTTCCGCTAAAAGAAGGCCGCCGCCGGGGGCGCGAACTGTTGGAAGAACATGGGCTCGGCTATGCCGCCGACAGGCAGATCCGCCAGCTGTCAAAAGGCATGGCGCAGCAGGTGCAGCTGCTTGGTACGCTCGTCCACAATCCCGATCTGGTGGTGTTCGACGAGCCGTTTTCCGGGCTCGACGCGCTCAACCAGGGCAAGCTGGAGCGCATGATCCGCAGCCTCGCAGAGCGCGGCACCACAGTGATTTTCTCCACCCACGTGATCGCGCATGCCGAGCGCCTGTGCGATCAGATCGCCATCATCGCTGGCGGCAAAGTGCCGTTTGCCGGGCCGGTTGATGCCGCGCGGGATCGGCTGCGCCCGCAAGTGCGGCTGGAAACCCGCGCGCAGGATGGTCTGTGGCGCACCGCACTGCCTGCCGATGCCCGGCATGAGGGCAAGTTCTGGTTCTTCACTTTGCCCGAAAGCGGGGTCGAACCGCTGCTGCGCGCGCTGATCGAAGGCGATGCGGGTATCCTCAGTCTTTCGATCGAGCGGCCTGGACTGCATGACGCGTTCGTAGCGATTGCCGGTGAGGCCGCCGCGCGTGCGCTGGAAGAAGCGCCCGAAGCACCTGTTGAACGAAAGGGTCGCCGCTGATGCTTGCTCATCATTTTGCCGCTGCCTGGGTGGTCGCGCGCCGCGATTTCTGCGCGGTGATCTTTTCCAAGACGTTCATCTTCTTCCTGATCGGCCCACTGTTCCCGGTGTTTATCGGCGCGATGGCCGGGATGATCGGCGCGCAAGTTTCGCGCGATCTGAACAATCCGCAAGTGGGCGTGGCAATGACAGCGCAGCACGGCGACGCGCTGATTGCCGCGCGCGATACGCTCGCTCCGCGCATGGCGGGTGGTGTTCCGGAATTCGTGGTGCTGGAACGGGTGCAGCCCGGCCAGATCTTCGATTCGCGCGCTGCATTGAGGCAGGAGGGCAACCGCGTTGCCGCGATTGTTTCGGGCTCGCTTGAAGCCCCGGTGCTCACTGGCACGCCCGAGCGCGTGGACCAGTGGCGCGGCCAGCTGGCACTGTTCGCGGCCGAGGCCCGTGAAGGAGGTAGCCGCAGCTATCCTGACGTAATGGCAGACCGGATCGCCACAAGCGCGGCCAAGGAGCGGACGGATCAGGCAGTGACCGCACAGGCGGGCCAAGTGCTGCTGTTCCTGCTCACGATGCTGCTGGCAGGCATGGTGCTATCCAACCTCGTCGAGGAAAAGGCCAACAAGATCATCGAAGTGCTTGCGGCATCGATCCCGATGGACGCGCTGTTCCTCGGCAAGCTCTTCGCCATGCTCGCAGTCAGCCTTGTCGGCATTGCCGTCTGGGGTTCGGTCTATGGGTTGCTGATGGTGTTCGGCATGAAGTCCATGCCGCTGCTTGCGACCCCGGCGGTCGGCTGGTCAATGTTCCTTGTGCTGGGCTTCCTCTATTTCGCGATGGCCTATCTGCTGCTTGGCTCGCTGTTCCTTTCGATCGGCGGCATGGCGACCACCGTGCGCGAGGTTCAGACGCTCTCGATGCCGGTCACAATGATGCAGCTCATGGTGTTCTTCTTTGCGAGCTATGCGCTGGCGCGGCCGGGCACCTGGGTGGAGACAGTGAGCCAGGTGTTCCCGGTCAGCTCGCCCTTCGCGATGCTGGCGCATGCCGCGCAATCGCCGGAAATCTGGCCGCATGTGATCGCGCTAGGCTGGCAGGCGCTGTGGGTCGGCGTGATCGTGCGCGTGGGCGCGCAGTTGTTCCGCCGCACGGTGATGAAATCCGGCCCTGCGCGGGCGCGCAAGTCATGGTTCAAACGGGGTGATGCCGTTGCTGCCAGGTAAGCATGTTCGATGGTCGATTGCTTATTGACAGCAATGTAGGTTGCAAGGATACTACCCTCCAATAGACAGGGGAGCCGCATGCGCAGGCCCCCGCATCGGAGGATTGCAATGGCCACGCAGCTCGCGCCCGAAGCCCCGTTCACCTACCGCACATCGCCCACCGCGATCGACGCGTTTGAGCAATGGCTTGCCGCCAACCCGCAAAGCCGGTTTGCCCACACCCACCCCTGGGATGTCAGCCGTTCGGACATCTATGTCGAGGACCGCTGGGGCCCGATCTTTGCCGAGATGCGCGCCAAGGCTCCGATCAACAAGGTTTCGGAATCGCCCTACGGCGCATACTGGAACGTTGTTTCGCACAAGGCGATCCAGCATGTCGAATCGCTGCCCGAACTGTTCTCGTCCGGGTGGCAGCATGGCGGCATCACGATTGGCGATCCACCGGAAGGCACCGATCCGGCCAAGCTGGCCGAGCGCCAGATGCCGATGTTCATCGCGATGGACCGGCCCGAACACACCGGCCAGCGCCGCACTGTGGCCCCGGCTTTCACGCCGCGCGAGATGGTGCGAATGGAAGAGGAAATCCGGGCCCGGACCGGCGAAGTGCTCGACAGCCTGCCGTGGGGCGAGCGGTTCGACTGGGTGGACAAGGTCTCGATCGAGCTCACCACCGGCATGCTCGCGATCCTGTTCGGCTTCCCGTGGAAAGACCGCCGCTTGCTGACCTTCTGGTCGGACTGGGCGGGCGATGTGGAGTTGACGCTGGCCCCGGACCTTGCCGACCAGCGCTTCGAGATCCTCAGCGAGATGGCGCGCTATTTCCAGGGGCTGTGGATGCAGCGCATGGGTGCCGCGCCGACGCCGGACCTTATCTCGATGATGATCCATTCGCCCGCGATGGCAAAGATGAGCCCGCTCGAATTCATGGGCAATCTCGTGCTGCTGATCGTGGGCGGCAACGATACCACGCGCAACACCATGTCCGGCATCGTCCACGCGCTCGACCAGTTCCCCGATCAGCGCTTGGCTCTGGAAGGCGATACGTCATTGATCCCCAACGCGGTGCAGGAATGCCTGCGCTTCGTCACCCCGCTGGCGCATATGCGCCGCACCTGCACGGCGGATAACGAATTGTTCGGGCAAGCGATCAAGGCGGGCGATAAGGTCATCATGTGGTACCTTTCGGCCAACCGCGACGAGACCGTTTTCGAAAACCCCGACAAGCTGATCATCGATCGGCCCAATGCGCGTCGTCATCTCTCGTTCGGTCACGGCATTCACCGCTGCGTCGGTGCGCGT
>CANEVG010000356.1 GCA_947442095.1 Sphingomonadaceae bacterium | reverse complement strand
GAAATCCGGCCTGATCGCTCTGCCGGGCATAATTCAGCGCACGGGCCGGAGCCGTGCGACATCGCGGACGGCGCTGCAGACCGTGGCGACCGCGCGGGCCCCTACATGGCGCGTCGCAATGTCCAGCTTGCACTAATCCGCGGGCCGGTACTGCGCAAAGGCGCCGCCGCTCATAACCAGCGCATCTACCACAGTTGCAGCCCGCCACAGGCCAAACCATCCGATCATCGACTGGTGATTTCACATTATCTCCAGTCTGGAGATAAGCCCTGAGTGGATTCGACACCATTTCGCAGGGCGGAACAAGAGCGCTGCTTATCGAGAAAGGCCCGCCGTGCGTTTGCGCGGCGGGCCTTTTCATTTCTGGGTGCGGTCGGGGCTCAGGTCCTGACCGTTCAGTTCTTGGCCTTGTCCACCAGTTTGTTGGCGCCAATCCATGGCATCATGGCGCGCAGCTGGGCACCGGTCTTTTCGATCGGATGCGCGGCTGCGGCCTTGCGCGCGGCCTTGAGTTCAGGCTGCCCGGCACGGTTGTCGAGCACGAAGTCCTTAACGAAGCGGCCCGACTGGATGTCAGCCAGAACGCGCTTCATTTCGGCCTTGGTCTCGTCGGTGATGATGCGCGGACCGGTCTTGATGTCGCCGTATTCGGCGGTGTTCGAGATCGAGTAGCGCATGTTGGCGATACCGCCTTCATAGAGCAGGTCGACGATCAGCTTGGTCTCGTGCAGGCACTCGAAATAGGCCATCTCGGGGGCGTACCCGGCCTCGACCAGCGTTTCGAACCCGGCCTGGATGAGGTGAGTGACGCCGCCGCAGAGCACGGCCTGCTCACCGAACAGATCGGTTTCGCACTCTTCCTTGAAGTTCGTCTCGATGATGCCCGAACGGCCGCCGCCGACGCCCGAAGCATAGGCAAGGCCGACATCGTGCGCGTTGCCGGTCGCGTCCTGATGGACAGCGATGAGGCAGGGCACGCCGCCGCCGCGCAAGTATTCCGAGCGGACGGTGTGGCCGGGACCTTTGGGTGCGATCATGATCACGTCGATATCGGCACGCGGCTCGATCAGGCCAAAGTGGACGTTGAGGCCATGGGCGAAGGCGAGAGCCGCGCCGGGCTTCATGTTGGCGTGGAGGTCCTCGGCATAGATCGCAGCCTGATGCTCATCGGGCGCGAGGACCATGAGGATATCGGCCCATGCGGCGGCTTCTGCGTTCGACAGCACCTTGAAGCCGGCGGCTTCGGCCTTCTTGGCGGTGGCAGAACCGGCGCGCAGCGCTATGGCCACTTCCTTGACGCCCGAATCGCGCAGGTTCTGCGCATGGGCATGGCCCTGGCTGCCATAGCCGAGCACGGCGATCTTCTTGCCCGTGATGAGGTTGAGATCGCAATCGGCGTCGTAATAGACCTTCATTCTTCGTTCCGTTCTGTATGTCGTTGAAAGGTAATAGGTTTCAGGCAGCCAACGGGCCGCGGATCATGCCGACGATGCCGGTGCGGCCGACCTCGACGAGGCCCAGTTCCTTCATCAGGCTGACGAAGCTGTCGATCTTTTCAGGCGCGCCGGTCAGTTCGAACACGAAACTGCCCGTGGTGGTATCGACCACCTTGGCGCGGAAAACATCAGCCAGGCGCAGCGCCTCGACCCGGTTGTCGCCCTTGCCGGCCACCTTGATAAGGGCCAACTCGCGCTCGACATAAGGGCCGACTTCGGTGAGATCGACGACCTTGTGCACCGGCACCAGCCGTTCGAGCTGGGCACGGATCTGATCGATGATCGCGGGCGGGCCGTGCGTCACGATGGTGATGCGGCTGACATCGTGGCCGTCGGTGATGTCGGCCACGGTGAGGCTGTCGATGTTGTAGCCGCGCGCGGTGAACAGGCCGGCGATCTTGGCGAGAATGCCCGCTTCGTTATCGACGGTGATGGTGAGGACGTGGCGCTCGGGAGTTTCGGTGATGGTTTCAGTCATGGTCATCGCTCTCACACCAGCGCCTTGGCTTCGTCGTCCATCGTACCGGCCACTGCATCGCCTTCGAGGATCATGTCGGTGTGCGCCGCCCCGCTCGGGATCATCGGGAAGCAGTTGGCCTCTTTGGAGACGAGGCAATCGACGAAGACCGGGCCGGGATGGTCGATCATGGCCTGAATGCCGGCATCTAGCTCGCTCTCGTGCTCGATGCGGATGCCCTTCCAGCCGTAAGCCTCAGCCAGCTTCACGAAATCGGGGAGGCTGTCCGAATAGGAGTTCGAATAGCGGCTCTCGTAGGTCAGTTCTTGCCATTGGCGGACCATGCCCATCCATTCATTGTTGAGCACGAAGACCTTGACCGGCAGGCGGTACTGCGAGGCGGTGCCCAGTTCCTGAATGTTCATCTGGATCGAGGCATCGCCCGCAATGTCGATCACCAGCGCATCGGGAATGCCGACTTGTGCGCCGATCGCGGCGGGCAGGCCGTAGCCCATCGTGCCAAGCCCGCCCGAGGTGAGCCACTTGTTTGGGCCCATGAAGTGGAAGTGCTGCGCCGCCCACATTTGGTGCTGGCCGACCTCGGTGCTGATAACCGGATCACGGTGCTTGGTCAGCTCATAAAGCCGCTCGATTGCATATTGCGGCATTATCGCATCCTTGCGGTGCGGGTACGACAGGCTCTTGCGGGCCCGCCAGCCATCGATTTGCGTCAACCAGTCGGCGAGGTCGTTGGCCTCGCACTTGGTGTGCTTCCAGCCCGCGATCAGCTGCCGCAGCACATGGGCGCAATCGCCAATGACTGGCAGATCGACGCGCACGGTCTTGTTGATCGAAGCGCGGTCGATATCGATGTGGATCTTTTTGGAGTGCGGCGAAAACGCATCGAGCCGCCCGGTGACGCGGTCGTCGAACCGCGAACCGATGGCGACGATGAGGTCGGCGCGGTTCATCGCCATGTTGGCTTCATAGGTGCCGTGCATGCCGAGCATGCCGAGCCATGCCGGATGGTCTGCCGCAAACGCGCCGAGGCCCATGAGCGTGGAGGTGACGGGCGCGCCGGTGAGCGCCTGCAACTCGCGCAGCAGCGCAGTGGCTTCGGGCCCGGAATTGATCACGCCGCCGCCAGTGTAAAAGATCGGGGCCTGCGCCGCGGCGATCATCTGCACGGCCTGCGCGATATCTTCGCGCGGGGCCTCGATCTGCGGGGTGTAGCGCGTGCGCTCGCGCAGCGGCTTGCCGGTCCACGGCGCGAGGCCGATCTGGACGTCCTTCGGGATATCAATGACGACCGGGCCGGGGCGGCCCTGCGTGGCGATGCGGAAGGCCTCGGTGACGACCTCGCCCAGCTCGGCGGGGTCCTTAACCAGATAGTTGTGCTTGGTGCAGTGGCGCGTGATGCCGACAGTGTCGCATTCTTGGAAAGCGTCCGAGCCGATCAGGCCGGTGGGCACCTGGCCGGTGATGACGACGAGCGGAATCGAATCCATGAAGGCATCAGCAATGCCGGTGACCGCGTTGGTCGCGCCGGGGCCGGAGGTGACGAGCACGACGCCGGGCTTGCCAGTGGCGCGCGCATAGCCCTCCGCCGCGTGCGCTGCGCCAGCTTCATGCCGCACGAGAATGTGGCGGATGCGCTCGTCGCCGAACAGCGCGTCATAGATCGGCAGCACGGCACCGCCGGGATAGCCGAACACGCATTCGACGCCCTGTGCGACAAGGCTTTCGACCAGAATCTCTGCGCCGCTGCGCTTGTTCTTCACGCTCTATTCCTTCCCGGTACCGGCGCGCGCCGTAGACGCGCTTGGCCGCCGGTAAAACCAAAATGTGCGTGGTTCTTGGCTTTGCAGGCCCGAAACCGCGCAAAAAATGCGG
>CANEVG010000355.1 GCA_947442095.1 Sphingomonadaceae bacterium | reverse complement strand
GTGCGCCACTTCGGCATGGCGGGCCGAGCGCGCGAACTGGAACACCGGCGGCTCGTCGCCTTCAAGCCCGAGCCAGCCAAGCCCATCGAAAATCGCCTCGATCGCGGGTTCGGTCGAACGGGCGCGGTCTGTATCCTCGATCCGCAAAAGATACGTGCCACCATGGCGACGCGCGAACAGCCAGTTAAACAGCGCCGTGCGCGCGCCACCAATGTGGAGATAGCCCGTGGGTGAGGGAGCAAAACGGGTTACGACACCGCTGCGCGCGGCATTTGCGCCAGCGCCTGATCTTGCAGAAACGGTATCACTGGCGCTTGCCATTTTTGGCGCAATCCTTCCTAATCCCGTCCATGCCGCTTCCGGCCATCACGACACCCGGAACCGACCCCACTTGGCGGGGAGGGCCGGGCCTGTCGGGCACCTGATGCGCCTCCGCGCCAGCGCAGAAGCCTTTGGGACAAGCTGGGCGCCTTGTCCAGCATGCACCGCACCATGGAAGACTTCCTCGCAGCGCGCCCGTTCGAACGCGGGTCCTGGCTGGCAGTCGTCTTTGGCCTTGGAATCGCTGGCTGGGCCGTGCTGTCCGGACTTTGGCAATGGGCGGGCCTGCTGGCGTTGTGCGGTGCGGTCGCAGTGGGCTGCATCCGGATCGATCGGGAGGGCGATCTTGGCCATTTGCGCTCGCCGCTGAGCGACCCCTGCGGAAATGCTGTCCCACTCCTCACACCCTCCGAGCCGTCGTTGCGCCCCGGATTTCAGTGTGCTCCAGCATTTGTGATCAAAGCCCTTCATGCGCGCTGGCGAGATGTGGCAGGCATCAGGAGATCGCTACCGCAAAGCTCTTGTGAATCTCGTGCGCGAAATCCTTCGGCATCGCGGCTAGCGCCTTCTCGGGCGCATCAGTGCAACGGTCGAGAAGGTCGGTGATTGCGGCGCGCATGGCGATGCTACCAAGTCCAGCGGCCTTGCCCGTCTGGACAAAATGCCGACTCATCACCTCGCTCATGCGATAGTGGCGGTTGTTGCCCGCCGACATGGCGAGGCGGAATGTGTTGGGTGCGATCTACCCTCTATCGACTGCCGGTTGTGCGGAAAGGACGTCATAGAATGGTGTTAGGCTGTAGCGGCCGCCAGGCTTGAGAAAGACGCTGAAGTTTTTCGCGTGACCGTCGGTTGCGCCGATCAGCCAGAATAGGATCTGGCTTTTGAAGAACGCGATCTGGTCGGCCTGGGCATCATCTGCGCCTTTGAGCAGGCCGAAGATATCGCGCATACCGGGGCCGCCATCGTTCTGATACTTCAATGTCGGCGGGAAGCCGAGTCCCTGACAGCCATCCTCTAGCGGTAACCGGATTATGCGACCTGCATCCCGCCTGCTCCGGTCAAATCGTTCGACTACCAGCACGCGCCGTGCGCCAAACGCCAAGATGTCGGTTTTCGCCACGGAAAGGCCAAACGCCGCCATCAGCCTCATGCAGTAATCCTCGTTGTCTACGCTATCCGTCATGTCGATCATGCCGTCCGATGTAGGTACCTGGCCCAGCTGCGGCTTGAGAATGTGCGTTGTGGGCGTAGTGCGCATCGGATGGAGCCATTGCCCATTCACGCGCAGGAGCGCAGTCTTTTCCTGCGCCCCCGCCAATGAAATCCGGAATTCCTGTTCGCGGTCTACGTCGAGCGGCGCCTCAGCCAGATCAGCTAGCATCGCTTCGAAGTCTTGGTCGTTGACCGGCTCGCCCTGCACGTAAGGCTCGCCTGCGTCTTCACCTTCCGGCAAGAATTGCATGGCGCCAACACAGTCGCGCCCGATCGCCTCCAGCAGACCGTAAGGGTCGGTACCTTGCGCTCCCATGCGTTCGGCTATGCGGCGGCGCACCGCACCACGATCTGGCAACAAGTTGTCGAAGACGGCGGAAACTGCCGCGCCGCGATAGGTGGTCGGAAGCAAGGGCAAAGAGAGTGACACTGCGAAACGGTGCTCCCATTCCAGCCAGCTCGCCGCATACTGAAAGCTGATCGCTCCGTTGGCCGCCTTTTCAAGACGACCAACCGGGCGGCCGTTTATCAGCACGCTGAGCGGTGCATGGGTTTTTTGCGCGGCATCCTAGTGGTCAAAATCTGACACTTGGTACACGCCCTGATCGACGGACGAATGACCGGAATTGGGTGGATTCCAGACTGTCGGCTTTCGGATCACATCCTTGTATAGCTGCCGCCACAGTAGAGCGGGACATTACGAATGTTCGTCATAGACGATGAGGCGCACGCGGAGCCTGTTGGTGAGTTTGACAGCAAAGCCGGTGCAGTCGAGGAGTTGCAGCGACTAGCCAGATTGCGATGGGATGAGGCGCCAAACCTCTGTCCTTGCACCAGTTGGCGGACATGTGGGCGGCGCTACCACTTGATTGAATACGACACGTCGTGGACGCCTTGGAGGCAGCTTAGCAACGTTCCCACCTTGCATGTATCGGCAGCGGGAACCGCTTGGCTCGTCGATCACGGAGGGTGAATGTCGGTTGTCGGGCGGCGCATTCACGCCGGTGAACGGCGACATCTGAAGGCGAAAGCGGACAACTACTGACCAACCAGCACCGCCTCTTTTGCCTTTCCGTCCATCAGTGCAGCGATAGCAATGCGGAAGTTCTCAATCTCGGGATAGTTCGTTTGAAAGGTCGTGCGAACGCAATTCTGCGGCGCGCCGTCACCATTTTCGACGTAGTCGCGCAACCAAACTTGGACCGACAAATTACCCCGCTTGTCAGCGGGAGCGACTTCAACGCTTACTACGAGTGAGTCGCCTCCCCACTCGTAACCCCAAGCGGCCTTGATCGGAGCATCTGGCAGAATTGGATACGCGGATAAGTCCTCACCGAACTCCTTCACATCCTGCCATTGAACCCAGAAGCCCCCATGTCCGGCAAACTTATCGCCAATGACTTTTACATCTAGCCACCCGAAGTCGTCATTCGGATCGCCGCTCCATTGATAACTGAAGGAAAGGCTCGTGTTCATTAGAGCAATTTGGCATTCAACACTAATGTCCGCAATGGGGCTTTTTCGGACATACGCCCCAGCCGAGCGTGTCGCCAAGGGTAGCTGCTTTGCGAACCGGGTGACTGCGGAAGACACTCGCGCGGCCAGCGTCGGCGCTTCCCCGCGCGATCTACGGCTTGAACAAACGGTCGTTTAACCCCTGATACTGTAAGCACCGTTCACGTCCTCTTATGCAAGCTCCCGGCTCAATCAGGGGCGAGCTCAGGTCCGAAAAGCGTGTGGCTCTGCTCGCGCATGAACTGCGGCACGTACCAGCTGCCGAGGCCGCCCTTGCCGCTGGTGCCAGAACCCTTCCAGCCGCAGAAGGTCTGGATGCCGGGCCATGCGCCAGTGGTCGCTCCGCTTGCGCGGTTTGCATAGAGCACACCGGCCTCGATCGTGGCGAGGAACCGGTCGAGCTCGGCTCCGTCCTGCGTGAAGATGCCTGCGGCAAGGCCATAGTCGCTGCGGTTTGCGTCAGCGATGGCTTCATCGAGCGTGTCATACGGGATTACGCTCAGGAACGGCAGGAACAGCTCTTCGCGGTTGAGGCGGTGATCGGAAGCAAGCCCAGTCACGATGGTCGGTTGAACATAGGCTCCGCCATCAAAGATGCCACCAGTGACGCGGCCCCCCCCTGAAACCACCGCGCCATCGCATGTCGCAGCACGAACCGCGCTATCGAAGCGGTCGAGGGCGACAGAGTTGATGACTGGTCCCATGAAGACATCAGCGTGGCGCGGGTCGCCGATGACCAGCTTTTCGGCTGTTGCAGCCAATCGGGCGACGAATTCATCGTGGACGCTGCGCGCGACATAGACTTTGGACCCGGCGCTGCATTTCTGGCCCTGCAATCCGAACGCCGAGCGCGCCATGCCGGCCGCCGCAATCGCCAGGTCAGCGGAGGCGGTTACAAAAGTCGGGTTCTTGCCGCCCATTT
>CANEVG010000354.1 GCA_947442095.1 Sphingomonadaceae bacterium | reverse complement strand
GCGGTGAAGTACCACCAGGCGCTGCGCTATGTGCCCGATGCCAGCGCCGGCTACGCTTACCCCGAAAGCTACCGCGCCTTCTTCGGCCCGGACTATCAGGTGCCGGACTACCTGCTGCGCGACGCGGAGTATGCTAGGAACCACGCGTGGTACATGACCGCACGGCAGATGACGCTCTACGACACCTATTTCTTCGACGACTTCCCTGAAGTGGTGCCCGAAGACCTAGAGGACGTGATCGGGCGGAACTTCAGGGAACCGGAGGAAGGGTTGGGCTTCGATGGATCGCCCAGCGCGCATATGTGGCGCACGATGATCTGGCCGAACAATTTTTTGTAAGGGGTGGACGACTTTTGGCGTGTTCAACTGGGAACCACCTCACAAGATATGGCAGACTTGCGGACACCGTGCACAAGCTAGACCACGTAATCGCCTGAGGCGGGGCAACATGGCTTGTATTATGTAGTGGCAAGGTCGCGTCGGGCGATCATATGGCCTAGTATAACCAACTGCTCCATTGCGCCGTCGCCACCCAGTCCGCACCTATAGGTTTGAAGGCATAGGTCGTGCCCCAATGGCTGCCCGTTATGGTCACGAACCCAATATCGCTTGAACGGACCGGGTTCGAACGATGATCATTTGGCGAACAGCGGTTGGAAACGCGGTTTCGCAGCCGGTAGCGGGCTTTCAGGTCCTTTTGCCAGGATGGCAAGATCATAAACGACCGATCGGCTTCGTTCTTCGATAGCAATGATGTTGCGCGATCAAGAATTGTCCGATCTCTTGCCCCGACCTCTGAACCGGTATTCGCAGGCTGATCGAGGTGCACAGCGCCATCGGCCAACTCTCCCCGATATAGCTCGGTGCTCGATAGCTTAGATCGTGGGCTGAAACGCGCCGGAAGGTTGTGTGCGTCAAGTTCTTGTAGCGCGACAAACTGGATGAGGATTGCGCGTCAATCAGGATGAGAATGTGATTGTCGCGGCGCGTCGATCAGTGCCTGTTTTGATTGTCGCTGGCAAGTTCGTCGTTTTCATCCTGATTGACGCGGATGGTCTCGAGGACCTTTGGCGTGGTGTAGGCGGCGGGGCGCCCGGCGCCGGTGCGCCTGGCCTGTGCGGTGCGCCGCCGGTAACTTTCGACGTTCATCTCGAAGATGGTGGCGTGGTGCACGAGCCTGTCCACGGCGGCGAGCGTCATCGCGGGATCCGGGAAGACCCGGTTCCATTCGCCAAAGGGCTGGTTGGCGGTGATCAGCAACGACCGTTGTTCATAGCGCGCGCTGATCAGCTCGAAGAGCACCGACGTCTCGGCCTGATCGCGCGAGACGTAGGCGAAGTCGTCGAGAATGAGCAGGTGGTACTTGTCGAGCCTGGCCATCGCGGATTCAAGTGCGAGTTCGCGCCGCGCGACCTGCAGGCGTTGCACGAGGTCAGAAGTTCGGGTGAACAGGACCCTCCAGCCCCGTTCCACCAGAGCGAGGCCGATTGCCGCGGCAAGATGGGTTTTGCCACCGCCGGGCGGACCGAACAGGATGAGATTTGCACCTTGCTCGAGCCAGCCATCGCCAGCGCACAGGGCCATGACCTGGGCCTTGGAGATCATCGGAACGGCATCGAAGGCGAAGCAGTCCAGGGTCTTGCCCGCGGGCAGATGGGCCTCTGCCAGATGGCGTTCGATCCGGCGGCGATCGCGTTCGGCGAGTTCGTGCTCGGCGAGCGCGGCGAGGAACCTGCTGGCGGGCCACCCCTCCTTGTCCGCCTGGGCGGCGAAGTCCCCCCAGATGTGCTTGATGGTGGGCAAGCGCAGTTCATTGAGCATCAGGCTGAGGCGCTGTGCATCGATCATGGGAGCTGCGCTCATGCCGCTTCTCCCTGTTCGATCAGTCCATCATAGATCGAGAGCGGCACCAGTTCGACCACGACTTCGGGCAGTTCGGCAGGATCGGGACTGAACCGGGCTCGCAAGGTTGTCAGGCACGGCGCTCGGCGCGCGGTCAGATCCTCGGTCAGGAGCCCGGCGAGTTCGGCCTCGCATGCACGTTCGTGGGCCATGGCCAGAAGTTCGACGGTGGTGCGGCAGGCTTCCCGCTCGCCCTGAACTTCCAGCAAGTGGTCGAACATCAGGCGATAGGCATCTCGCGGGAACAGGCTGTCGCGATATACCAGCCCCAGCAGCGCCATGGGCTTGCGACGCAGGGAATGGATCACGTGGCGGTAGTCGACAACGTGGCCGTGCTTCCCGTTCATGCCTGCGCGGCCGCGCGGCAGGGTCATGAGCCTCGTGCCGCCGATGAAGACGTCGAGGCGGTCATCATACAGGCGGACCCGCAAGCGATGCCCGATCAGGCGGGATGGGACCGTGTAGAACACCTTGCGCAGCGTGAAGCCGCCCGAGGAGGTTACCGTCACGAGGATCTCCTCGTAGTCGGCGGTGCGCACGTCCGGCAGCGGCTGCAGGAACTTGCGTTCGGCATCGATCCCGGGCCCGTGACGCCGATTGCGCGCATTTACGACCTCGTCGATGAAGCGACGATAGTCGGCAAGGTCGGCGAAGTCGGTGCTACCGCGCAGCAGCAGCGCATCCTTCACGGCAGCCTTGATATGGCCATGGGCACTCTCGATCGCGCCGTTCTCATGAGCTACGCCCCGGTTGTTTCTCGTGGGCTCCATTCCATAATGGGCACAGAGCGCATCATAGCGCCTGGTCAGGTCGATCCTGACATCGGCGTCCAGATTGCGGAAAGCGGCCGAGAGGCTGTCGGTGCGATGAAGCTTCGGCGCACCGCCTGCGGACCAGAGCGCGTTCTGCAGCCCTTCGGCCAGGGCGATGAAACTCTCGCCGCCCAGGATGATGTGCCCGTGCTCGAAGCCGCCGCAAGGCAGCCGGAAGTGATACAGCAGGTGGTCCAGCGGCTGTCCGGCGATCAAAACTGCCTGATCGTTCATGCACGTAAAATCGGACAGGCCGAGCCGCCCCGCCTCGTGCACTTGCCGGAAAATGACTTCGCGATCTTGCCCGTTCATGGCGCGCCAGTCGCGAATGCGCCTCTCCAGGGTTCGCCGGGAGCCGAACTCCGTCTCGGGATATCGGCGCCGCAGTTCCTCGAAGATCGCTATGGGCCGAAGGCCCGGGGCAGCCTCGAGCATCGGCACCACTACTTCATCGAAGACACCAGCAAGGGGATCGGGCCGGCGCCGGCTGCGCGGTGTTTGCCGCTGAGATGGCAACAGGGCATCCTGCAAAACCCGATAGCCCGTCGCCGGGCTGAACCCGGCCTTCGCCGCCGCCAGAGCGACGGGGTCATTACGTCTCTTGGTCATGAAAAGTCTCACCTGATGATCGTTGATGTGTCGGCCAGCCACACGCCAGGTCCTCCTCCCCGGAAAACCAGATGCATAGCGGCCACCACGACCATCACAGGCACCCTGCAAAGAGGGCCTCCGGGGTGTCGGGACCGGCTACGGGCTACGCCCTCCGCCGATCCCGACACCCCGGATTCTCATCTTGATTGTCGCGATTTCTCACCCTGATCGTCGCGCGACAATGATCATCAAGCCTTCAGGCACGGCGTTGACGGCGGCGCACGATGGCCATCCGTATCTCTTCTGTTCGGCAGGATGCCTTTCAAAGTTTGCTGCCGACCCCGCCAAATACGTGGGGGACCATCCACGTGTCGAACCCGTCGCTGTCGTGGGGGCAATTTGGACCTGTCCCATGCACCTGGAGGTCCGTCGTGACGGACCGGGGTCTTGCCCGATCTGCGGCATGGCACTTGAGCCCGAAGCGCCCTCGCTCGACGACGCGCCGAACCCCGAACTGGTCGATTTCACAAGACGTTTCTGGGTGTCGGCGGCGCTCTCCGTGCCTCTTCTCTTCCTGACGATGGGCAGTGATTTGCTCGGTCTCCATCTTGTCAGCGTGGCAATTTCGCCGTGGCTTCAACTTAGCTTGGCCGCGCCGATCGTCCTGTGGGCAG
>CANEVG010000353.1 GCA_947442095.1 Sphingomonadaceae bacterium | reverse complement strand
GATTCGTTCGGCAAGACCCCGCTGCGCGATCTGGCTGAGATGACCGGAGCCGACGAAGAGCGGCCGAAAGCCATCGGCTCTGGCAAAGTCAATTAAAGCAGATCCTCGATCCGGCCTAAAAGAAGCGCGTCACCGTCAGCGTGCCGATAATGTTCGAGGCCATATAGGGCATGATCGACAAGTTCGAACCGACCATGAAGGGCGGGCTTACCCGCGCTTATGCCCGCCGCTTCGATCCGCGCCAACTGGCCGAACGCAAAACCTTTTTCACTGCCCCCACCGGCTCGGCCTATGCAGGCGAATCCATGCTGATTTTCAATAATCTCGAATTCACGAGCGCGATGAGAGGGATTGAGCCGATGATGATGATGAAGCGCAGGCCGGACATCGTGAAAATGGCGGAGGCCGAAATGGCCCGCCTCCCCCCAAGCGCCGCACCATCGAAGAACTGACCCCCGCCAAGCGCAAGACGGTGAACCGCTTGCTCGGTTTGAACGGGGACGCACAGCCGAAAGACTGACCGGCGATCCGCCACGCAGGCTTGCCGCCGCGCGCAGACCGGGCATAAAGGCAGGGCGGCTCGCCAGAAGCCGATCCTGCGAGAGAAAATCATGCCTGAAGAGATTCCGGAAGCCATCATCGAACCAGATCTGCCGATCATCGACCCGCATCACCACTTGTGGGATCTGCGCCCGCTGGTCGCCTCTTTCCCGCAGCCGCTGCATCCCTTTGTCGAGACGCTGGTTCCGGCGGCCTACTACACCTTTGACACACTCCACGCCGATACGCACAGCGGCCACAATATTGTCGCCACCGTGTTCATGGAGTGCGGCGCGTTTTACCGCTCGGGCGCGGATGCAGGCATGAAGCCGGTCGGTGAGGTCGAGTTCGTTAACGGCGTCGCGGCGCAGGGTGCCAGCGGCCTTTACGGCAACTACCGCCCTTGCGCCGGCATCATCGGCCATGCCGACATGACACTGGGCGACGGCGCGGTGCCGGTATTGGAAGCCCTGATCGCCGCCGGAAACGGCCGCTTCAAGGGCATCCGCCATCAAGGCGCATGGGATGCCAACCCCGAAGTGCTCGGCCCTCCGTTCCATGCAAAAGAGGGCCTCTACAACAGCGATGCCTTTCGCGCGGGCTTCAAGCATCTGAGCGCAATGGGCCTCACGTTCGATGCCTGGGTGCTCGAACCGCAGCTGCCCGATGTGATTGCGCTGGCAAAGGCCTTCCCCGATCAGCCCATCGTGCTCGATCACTGCGGCACCCCGCTAAATGTCGCGAACTACAGGGGCAAGCTGCACGAACGCTTCGACGTGTGGCGCGCCAATATTCGCGAACTCGCCCAGTGCCCCAATGTCTCGGTCAAGCTCGGCGGCCTCGCCATGGCGTTCTGCGGCATGCCCGAACAAGGCCCGGCTGCGGGCTTCGGTTCGGAAACGCTCGCTGCCATGTGGCGGCCCTATATCGAGACCTGCATCGACGCCTTCGGGCCCTCACGCGGGATGTTCGAGAGCAACTACCCGGTCGACCGCTGGGGCGCGACTTACCCGGTGCTGTGGAACACGTTCAAGCGCCTCGCACACGGCGCTTCTGCTCATGAGAAGGCTGCGCTCTTCGCAGGCAACGCCGCGCGGACCTACGGCATCGAGCACGTGCTGCCAGCCTAAGGTAAGGACCTAGCCTTAAAGGGAGCGGCGCTGGCCTTTGACAGCGCCGCTCCGCCTGCTACACCGCGTTTAACCGATTGCTTAAAACCGGAGCCTAATGGATGCCTCTGCCCCCGCTGTTCAAGAACCTGCGCCTGCCCGTGATCGGCTCTCCGCTGTTCATCATTTCTGGCCCCGAACTCGTCATCGCGCAGTGCAAGGCAGGGATCGTCGGCAGCTTCCCCTCGCTCAATGCACGCCCCATCAGCCAGCTCGATGAATGGCTGCACGAGATCACCGAGACACTGGCCGCGCACAACCGCGACCATCCCGAAAGCCCCGCCGCGCCGTTCGCGGTCAACCAGATCGTCCACAAGACCAACAACCGGCTTGAGGAAGACATGGTGCTCTGCGCCAAATGGCAGGTGCCGATGCTGATCACCTCATTGGGCGCGCGTGAGGATATCAACCAGGCCGCCCACAGCTGGGGCGGCATCGTGCTGCACGATGTGATCAACGACCGGTTTGCCCGCAAGGCCATCGAAAAGGGGGCGGACGGCCTCATCCCAGTCGCCGCGGGCGCAGGCGGCCATGCTGGCGCGCTTTCGCCGTTTGCGCTGATGCAGGAAATCCGCACTTGGTTCGATGGCCTGATCGCGCTTTCCGGCGCCATTGCGCATGGCCGCTCGATCCTTGCCGCGCAGGCCTTGGGCGCCGATTTCGCCTATATCGGGTCAGCCTGGATCGCCACCCACGAAGCCCGTGCCGCGGAAGGCTACAAGCAGGAAATCGTCGACAGCAAGGCGTCCGACATTGTCTACTCCAACCTCTTCACCGGGGTTCACGGCAACTACTTGCGCGGCTCGATCGTCAAGGCAGGTCTTGATCCGGAGAACCTGCCGGTGAGCGACCCCTCCGCCATGAACTTCGGCTCTGGCGGCAACACCGAAGCCAAAGCGTGGAAGGACATCTGGGGTTCGGGCCAGGGCATTGGCGCGGTGGAGAAGGTCGAAACCGTGGCCGAACGCGTCGCCACGCTAACCGCGCAGTACCGCGAAGCCGCCGGCGCGCTCGATACCGATACCGCGCCGTTCAGAAGCTGAGATCCGCCTAAAGCTTGCTCTCGGTCGCCTGCCACAACATTTCAGCCATCAGATCGAGGAGGTTGTAGTCCAGTGAGGGATCATGCTGGGCCAGCATGAAAACGTGCTTGTTCAGAACGGTCTCCTCGCCCTTGGGCAGGGTCAGCAGGCGGCGGCGCAGCGCGCGCTGCAGCAAGTCCAGCAGCATCAGCTATTCCATGCTGGCGAGCTTGTTATCGTAACGGCGCGTGCGGATGCAGCCCATCTCGATCTGGCCGACCCGCTCGATCGCTATCTCGGAATAGGTGCCATGCGGGCCCCGGTGCAGCGGCAGCTCGATCCGCTGCGCGCCGCCTTCGGAGGCAGGCAACTGCAAGACACTGCGGCGAAAATCGTGGAAGCCGATCCGCTCCCTAGCAGGCGAGCCGATCATCCGGCTGAACGGACGCCGGCCCAGTAAGGTGCGAGACAACAGGCGATGACGATGCAATCCGGGATGATAACCGGGCTTGCCCGGTATATTGACCGAACTGAGAGGGATGTAAGCCCGCGTCTGGGATCCGGTGGGAACCGTAGCCTGCTGAACGCGCGCCGCGTCTAACAACGCACTCGCAAGTTTACTGAACCTATCGCAAACGTGCGTTAAGCATGTTTGGCCCTTCCGGCTCCAGCCAGACGGCGCCGACCCCTGCCATAACCGCCTCCCGCGAGGTGTCGACACGGCCATGGGCGAACAGCCAATCCGTCAGCCGAACGGCGGTGCGGCTATCTTCCTGGCTCGGTCCGCTCTCCCGTGCCCACAGCGTTAATTTCTGCCCGATCAGGAAGGCTAGTCCCTCGCTCCGCAGGCTGTCGGGCGTGCGCGCCAGCGCCGCGAGGGCGAGTGCCGGAAACGGCCCGCCCGCCAGCCGGATATCGACGGCCTCGACAAACCAAACCGGCGACATGACGATACGCGCGGGCCGCCAGACAATCGCCTCCACCCCTTCAAGCTCTGGCAGATGACGCAAAATGCCCGCTGCCACGCGCAGCACGGGCAAAAGGTTCTCGGCACCGGCCAGATGCGAGCCGACCAGGAACCACGCCGCCTCCCGCTCGGCCAGGCTGAACTCGGGCGGTAAGGCCACGCGGCATACCGCCGCGGGCGAAGCGCGCTTGGTACCACCCGCCAATACTGCAATGTCGAAGATCAGGCTGAAGGCATCGATGCTGGCAGACAAGGCGGACAGCTTCGCGGCAGCTGGCAGGCCCGCTCCGCCGAACAGCAGCGCGGCGAGGGG
>CANEVG010000352.1 GCA_947442095.1 Sphingomonadaceae bacterium | reverse complement strand
CCTGCGCTATCTCGATGGCTCGCTTATGACGAAAATGGGCAGCGATCTGCTGCTGCGCGATTTCGCCTTCTCCCGCAGCGAGACTGAGGTCCCCAGCGCCAACGCCGTGCCGATTAAAAACGCGTTCGGTGATCGGATCGGCTGGATCACTTGGACTGCCAAAGTCCCCGGACCCAAGATCGTGCAGCGCACCGCGCCGGTGCTCGCCGTTTTCATCCTGTTCTTCCTCGGCGTGGTTGCGGGCGGCGCGGTGATCATGCGGCGCATGCGGATGACGGCAAACGAGCTCAAGGCGAGCGAGGCGCAGGCCCAGCACAATGCGTTGCATGATGCGATGACCGGCCTGCCCAACCGGGTTTATTACATGCAGCGCCTGCGCACCCTGCTCTCAGCCTGCGTCGAAGGCAGCAAGAGCGGCAATCTGTTTATTGCCTACATTGATATCGACGGCTTCAAGCTGGTGAACGATACGCTGGGCCACCATGTGGGTGACGAACTGGTGCGCCAGGTGGCCAACCGGTTGCGCGAGGCGCTGCCGCCGGGCGATTTCCTCGCGCGGTTCGGCGGGGACGAGTTCGTCTTGCTCCACAGCAGCGACGAAAGCGCCGCAGCAGCCGACCGGCTGGGCAGCCGGATCGTGGCGCTGATGCGCAAGCCCTTCATCATTTCCGGTAACCGGCTGGAGGTTTCGGTCAGCTGCGGAGTCAGCTGGGGGCCGGAGCAGAGCGAAGACCCCGGCGAACTTCTGCGCCGCGCCGATGTCGCCCTCTACCGGTCCAAACAGCGCGGCCGCGGCCGCTATCGCCGCTTTACCCCGGATATGGACGCCAGCGTCAAATTGCGCCGCGAGATGGAAATGGAACTGCGCCTCGCGATCACGCGCGGGGAGCTTTCGGTGGCCTATCAGCCGGTGGTCGATACCGGCAGCGGCGCGATCCAGGGGTTCGAGGCGCTGCTGCGCTGGAACCACCCCGAGCGCGGTGAAATCCGTCCCGATCTGTTCGTACCAATTGCCGAAGAGGGCGGGCTGATGATCCCGCTCGGCACCTGGGTGCTGCGCCACGTGTTCACCGAATGCCGCGATTGGCCGGACGTGGACATTTCGGTCAACCTCTCGCCGCTGCAGATCATGGCAGGCGATTTCCTCTCCGTGCTCGCTGCGCTGCTGGAAGAGACCGGCATGGACCCGCGCCGGCTGGTGTTCGAAGTGACAGAAGGTGTGATGCTCGATCGCAGCGCGCATGTGATCGGCGTGCTGCAAGAGCTGAACCGCATGGGCATCCGCGTCGCGCTCGATGATTTCGGGAACGGCTATTCCTCGCTGTCGTACTTGCGCTCGTTCCAGTTCGACCGGATCAAGATCGACCGCTCATTCGTGCAGAACATCGAACACGACCGCGATGCGCACGCGATCCTGTTTGCAATCGTGGCGCTGGGCAAGACGCTGCGCATGAAGGTCGTGGCCGAGGGCGTGGAAACCGAAGTGCAGCGGCTGCTGGTGCAGACGGCAGGCTGCGAAATGGTGCAGGGCTACCTTTTCTGGCGCGCCCTGCCGGCGGAGCAGGCGCGGGCGCTCTTGGCGCCAGACAATACCAGCGCGCGGCTGCGCAAGGCTTCCTGACGCGGCGTCAGCTCAGGCTCTGGTCCACCACCGCTCGGCCATGCCGCGCGCTTATGGCTTGGCCGCCAGGGCAGGGGGCAGGACTGTTACGTCCGAGGCCTGCCAAGCAGGCGCGACGCTAACGGTGAATTCGAGGCGGGTCTCTGCCGCGATGCTGTGGGGCACGCCCGGCGGCAATAGCACGACCGAGCCTTGCGCCACGTCCTGCGCCTTGTCGCCAATCGTCACGCGGCCTTTGCCGGCGCTGACCGCCATGACCTCGTGGCCTTCGCGCGTCACCATCATCGGCATTGCCGCGCCTTTTTGCAGCACGAAGCCCGCGACGCTGATCTGCGTGGAGCGCTGCGGTGCTGTGCGGCCGACGAGTTCCTCGATCGCGACCGGAGGCACGAGTTCCGCTTTGTGGGCCTTGCCAGCGGGGCGGCTGGCGGAATCGGGGCGAGTGAGTTCGGTGATTTCGGCCGCGAACTTGGGGTAAAGTGCGGTGAGTTCATCGCGGTAGCCGGGTTCGTAGTCGTCGTATTCGAAGCCGGGGGACAGGGTGTTGCCGCCAAAACTCCACGCGGTTTTGGGATCGCCGATGGGGCGCGCGCCCATCCAGGTGCCGTGCGGCACGAGGATCTGCGGCTCCTCGCCCTTCAGCACATTGCTGCCCCAGACCCTCGTTTCGCCGCGCCCATCGGGGTAAAGCAGCAGGATCTGCGTGGGGCTGCCGCCATAGAAGTGCCACATCTCATCCGTGGCGAGGCGGTGCAGCGCGGAAAAGTCGCTGCGGGTGAAGAGCGCGTAGATCGCCGTGTAAGCCCATCGTTTGGTGCGATAGCGATCCGCCAGCGCGCCTTCGATCACGTCGTCGCTCTTGTGGGTCTGGAGGAACCACGGCCCTTCGTGGGGAATGTTCTGCATATGGTAGTGATCGATGATGGCCCGTGCGGCCTGCGGCACCGGCGCATCGTTCTGCGTAGGTTCGGCAAGGGCGGGGGTGCACCAAAGCAGGGCTGCGGCGGCGAAAGCGGGTTTCAGCATGGAAAAGTCCTTCGGCAAGGACCGCGTTGTTGGCAAATGGGCGGCGTCTTGCCTATCGCAAATGTGCAGGTTCAGCCGGCACTGGGGCTGTTGGCGGCGCTCGCCGTCACGGTCCGGGGATAGATGAAGCCCTTGGCCGCGCTGGGGCGCAGGCCGAGCGAGCGGGTGGGCGCATACCACACGCGCACATCGCTCCAATCACCAGTGGCGGACACATCCATCGCCATTACGCCGCGCTCTACCATGCCGGGGCGCGACCAGTTGGCGTGGTTGATGAGGATGTGCCGGTTATCAACGATTTTGCTGACCACCGCGACATGGCCATAGGGCATCGCGCGGGTGCTGGCGAAGGCGAGCACGGCACCGGGCTTCGGCGCGCGGCCGCGTTCGTAACGGCCTTCGGCACCCGCCCACCAATCGCGCGCATTGCCGCTGATCTGCACTTCAGAAACCTGCCGGGCATAGGTCACGCACTGGAGGCGGGCATGGGCTGCCGCGGGGAGCGCTGCAAAGGCAAAGAGTGCGAGAATTGCTGCGACGATGTTCTTACCCATAACCAGCCTCCCTAAAGATTGGTGGCGGCTCGAGGAGTCAGGGGGGCCTTCCGTTCATCCTGTGGCAATCACGGTTTGTCCCGATTCAGTGCTGGGCTGTGCAACAAAGCACAGCGTTGCAGGTTGTTTGGCCTTGGCGGCGGCCGGATAGCCGAGGGCACGCGGCATTCCCGCTGAAATTCCGCAGACCGGCCCTTGGGCGTGGTTTGCGGGCTACACCCTGTCACCCTCAAATTTCGCATCAACAGTCGGTTAGATAAAGAAAAAGTCTGCTGAGGGCGACAGGCGACACTGCTGCGCCTGCAGTTTTGCGGGTCCTGACCAAGGATGGGAAAGAGCGCGGCTTTGCGGCCTGCGCAGGGCTATGGCAGATCATTGGGATGTAAGAAAATTGTGCGTGCTGGGGTGAGGGGATTGACCTTCTTCCCCTCCCTTGGGAACCTCCCCACCAGGGGATTGGGGGGCTGTCAGCGATCAGGGCTGGAGGATCGCGGAGTCGAAGATGACCTGCTCCTCGATCGCCATTCCGTTCCGGAGGCGAAACCGGTCCACACCCAGATAGGTGCGGTGCGATCCATAGAGCGTGACTGAGGTCTCCCACGCGATGTAGAGCCGGTCGCCATGTCCCGCGCAGTCGAGCGGGGTAACGACCAGATCGTCCATCGTGGCCAGCATGCCGTCCATCACGTCGATATATTCGTGCCCAGAGAACGTTCCCGCGCCGGTGAAGTGGATCGTCGCATCGGGTGCAATAAGTTCGGGCACGCGAAGTCCCGAGGGTGCCGCCCAGAAGGACTTGAATCGATCAAAGAAGTCCTGGTGACCGGAGG
>CANEVG010000351.1 GCA_947442095.1 Sphingomonadaceae bacterium | reverse complement strand
TCGGCCAAGCAGGGCCGCGACCGGCACTTCCAGGCGATCCTGCCGCTCAAGGGCAAGATTCTCAATGTGGAGCGCGCGCGGTTTGACCGGATCATCGGCTCGAAGGAAGTCGGCACGCTGATTCAGGCGATGGGCACCGGCATCCGCGACGAGTTCAACCTCGAAAAGCTGCGCTATCACAAGATCGTGATCATGACCGACGCCGACGTCGACGGCGCGCATATCCGCACGCTTCTGCTCACGTTCTTCCACCGCCAGATGCCCGAGATCATCAAGGGCGGGCACCTCTTCATCGCGCAGCCGCCGCTCTACAAGGTGGCGAAGGGGCGCAGTGAGGTCTACCTGAAGGACGGCCCGGCGCTCGATCGCTATCTGGTCGAGGCAGGCCTTTCCGGCCGCGTGCTGGAGACGGCAGGCGGCGCGCGCGGCGGGGCGGATCTGGCGGGCCTTGTCGATCACGCGCTGCTGATGCGCAACCTGATGGCCTTCGTGCCGAAGCGCTATGATCCCGCGATCATCGAGGCGCTGGCGCTGGCGGGCGCACTGGAGCCCGACATGACGGCACCGGCACGCGAGGCCGCACTGGCCGCAAGCGTGCGCTGGCTGGACCGTGGCGACCGCGAGGCGCGCTGGATTGCCGAAGTTTCCGCGGAGGGTGGCTATTCGATCCAGCGCGTGTGGCGCGGGGTGACCGACCAGCATCCGATCGAAGCCGGGTTCCTCTCCAGCGCCGAGGCGCGCAAGCTGGCGCGGCTTTCGGGCGAACATGCCGATGTCTATGCAGTGCCCGCACGGCTGGTGCGCAGTGGCGGCGCAGCGGCGGAGCCGGAGCCCGAAGTGGTTGTCGAAGATCAGGAAGGCGAGGCGGAAGCCATTGCCGCGCCCACGCGCCCTGCCGCCAAGGAAAGCGCCGGGATCACCCGGCCTTCGGAACTGCTTGCCCAAGTGCTGGCGAACGGGCGCAAGGGCCTCTCGATCTCGCGCTACAAGGGGCTGGGCGAGATGAACCCCGGCCAGCTTTGGGAAACCACGCTTGATCCGGAGCACCGCTCGCTGCTGCAGGTCAAGATGGAAGACGCCGACGTGACCGACGAGATTTTCACGCGCCTGATGGGCGATGTGGTCGAGCCGCGCCGTGATTTCATTCAGGAGAACGCGCTGAACGTGGCGAACCTCGACGTCTGACTTTTGCGGCAGACACCGTTGCTTACCCACGCGTGGCACACCCTTCGCGATGGTGCTCTAATTCCTCATCGCCGGGCAGGCGCTGTGCCTGTTCAGCCTCTGGGCGATTGCCCGCTATGACTGGGTGCGCCTGACGCGCCCCTCGCGCCGCATTCCGGCGGTGGTGACCGGCCACCGCGCGCACTCGAGTGGCGGCGACAAAAGCTTTGCAGCGATCTACCGGTTCGCCCTTGGCGGCACGGAGCATGACGTGACCGACGCGATATTCGGTTCCAGCCCCGAGCCACCTCTGGGCACAGTGGTCGAACTCATCTACCCCGAAGACCGCCCCGAACCGCGGGGCATTTAACCTATTTGGTTTTTTTGTCAGGGGGTGGCTGGCCAGTCGCTCATGCTGCCGCTTTGGCGGGGCGGGTCTGGTCGCCTTTGCCTGTTAGCAGGCCCGCGACCGAGATATCCTCATCGATCGTGTCCCAGAGCAGTCCGGCTCGGCTGAGCGAGACGGCAGCGCGTTGTTCCGGCGAGGCATGCAGTAGGCGCGGAAACCATGCCAGCGGCACGCCAAGGGTACGGCCATCATCGAGATCGACCCAGAAGGAATCCGCATCGAACCGAACGGCAAGGGGCTCAGGCGAAAAAGTCATGCCAGGCGCTTTCAATTTCATCGCGACGATCTTCAATAAAACCGATCAACTGTGAAAGCACGCGAGGCGAAAACCCGCGGTCGTAGGCGAGGAAAACCTCGGGCCGTAGCCAGAACACTTGGCGGTGTCCTTGTCTTTCGTCACGTGGACATGCGGCGGTTCGCGCGGATCGCCTTCGTTGGCGAAGAAGTGGAAGCGATAGCCGTTCCAGGAAAAGACCTTGGGCATACCGCCAACTTCCGGGAGCGCGAGGGCGATGGCCCTCGCATTGTCCCTTCTCTTGTTACTCCGCCGCGATCCCCGCTGCCTTGAACATATCCGCCTCGTCTTCGATCACCAGTTCGTTGGCGGCGTCGCTGGTCTTGGCTTTGCGGCGGCTGTCGAAGCTCGACCACACGGTGTTCCAGTCACCGCGCGTGGCGGCCTTGGAGTATTCGGTGGCGCGGGTTTCGAAGAAGTTTGCGTGCTCGACGCCGTTGAGCAGCGGGGTGAGCCAAGGGAGGGGGTGTTCCTCGATCATGTAGATCGGCTGAAAGCCCAGCTGGCCGAGCCGCCAATCGGCGATGTAGCGGATGTACTTCTTGATTTCCTTCGGGCTCATGCCGGGCACTGGGCCTTGCTCGAAGGCGAGGTCGATGAATGCATCTTCAAGCCGCACGGTCTTCTGGCAGCAATCGATGATGTCCTCTTTCACGGCCTTGGTCAGGCAGCCGCGCTCGGCCACGAAGGCGTGGAACAGCTTGGTGATGCCTTCGCAGTGGAGCGATTCGTCGCGAACCGACCACGAGACGATCTGGCCCATGCCCTTCATCTTGTTGAAGCGCGGGAAGTTCATCAGCATGGCGAAGCTGGCGAAGAGCTGGAGGCCTTCGGTGAAGCCGCCGAAC
Organism: Sphingomonadaceae bacterium; assembly: GCA_947442095.1. Lineage (GTDB taxonomy): Bacteria > Pseudomonadota > Alphaproteobacteria > Sphingomonadales > Sphingomonadaceae > Novosphingobium. Next base: position 1,321 of record CANEVG010000351.1, on the reverse strand, counting down.
ATCGCGAGAGTGCGGGCGATGTCTTCATCGGAATCGACGCCGAACTGCTGGAGATAGTCGTGCTTGGCGCGCATTTCCTCATATTCGAGGAACATGCCGTATTCGCTTTCGGGCATGCCGATCGTGTCAAGCAAGTGGCTGTAGGCGGCGATGTGCACCGTCTCCATGTTGGAGAAGGCGGCGAGCATCATCTTGACCTCGGTCGGCTTGAACACGCGGCCATATTTGTCGTGATAGCAATCCTGTACCTCGATATCGGCCTGCGTGAAGAAGCGGAAAATCTGCGTGAGCAGGTTGCGCTCGTGATCCGAGATCTTCTGCGCCCAATCGCGGCAATCCTCGCCCAGCGGCACTTCTTCCGGCATCCAGTGGATCTGCTGCTGGCGCTTCCAGAACTCGTAAGCCCAGGGATATTCGAACGGCTTGTAGGAATTGCGGGCTTCAAGAAGAGACATGGGGCAGGTCCTGTACGGAGAAGGCGGAAAAGATAGGCACATTGGCTCCCGGGCGGAAGCGGGCCGCGCGGGCGAAAGGCAGGCGTGCGGCGGGTTTTCCACCACCCGGAAGGGCACTCATGGAGGCGCTGGCTACTTCCAGAACCACGCGGGCTTGAGGCCGCGCCCGGCGCGATTGCGCCACATCTGAATGTACATCCACAGGCCCGAGAAGCTGAAGAAGATCATCGCGAAGCCCGAGAGCAGGCTGATGGCCACGCCGGCGGGCCCGAAAGTCTCGCCCGAATGAAGATGGTGCAGCAGCCCGATCAGCGCGCGCGGATCGCCCGGCTTGGGCTTGGGCCGGCAGGTGTAGTCCGCCGGGCAGGCGAATGCCGGTATGGCCGAAATGTCGCCGGCCGCCGGCTTCTCGTTCTCGCCGCCCGCCATCAGCGGGACGATCTGGCTGAGCGTACCGGTTACGGCGATCCATAGCAGGAAAATGCCGAAGAAAACCGAGATCCAGCGATGAAACTTGCGCACGACGAGGCCCCTTTTGCAATTGCGAATTATTCGCAAGTGTAGCCTGCGTGACGCGGTCGAGGCAAGCGGGAACCGTCTCGCGGATTGTATCCACGCTCGGCAAGCCGCAATGTATCGCCGTTTGTATCAAGCAGGCCAACATGGCTACAACCTTGGGCTACAACCTCGGGAGGGGCGGAAAGGTCCTGTCTCGCATGCTCACTGGCAGGCGAGGCATTCCTCGTAGTCGGTCGGCTGGGCGGCCAATTCCATGACCGGCGCGGCGGCCGTGTTGTCCGCCTCCACGCCGCCGGCGAAGCCAGCGCGCTGCACCGACTTCGAGCGCAGGTAGTAGAGCGACTTGA
>CANEVG010000350.1 GCA_947442095.1 Sphingomonadaceae bacterium | reverse complement strand
CGGCGGGTGAATTCGTATCCATATCGTTCGTCCTTGGGTTTTGACCAAGCATAGGCCATAGCGCAGCCGCATTCAAATTGAGGTGATGAACGTGGCAAGACAGGACCCCCGTGGCCGCAAGGTTAAGATCCTCGCCACTGTCGGGCCGGCCAGCCGGTCGCCCGAAATGCTGGAAAAGCTCTACCGCGCCGGGGTCGACGCCTTCCGCGTCAATATGAGCCACGGTGACCATACCGTCCATGCTGAAACCATCGCCGCAATCCGCGCGCTGGAACGCAAGGCGGGCCGGCCGATCACCGTGCTGTGCGATCTGCAAGGGCCGAAGCTGCGCGTGGGTTCGTTCAAGGATGGCCGCGCGGTCATCCGCCATTCCAGCCACTTCACGCTCGATCGCAATCCTGAACTGGGTGACGAGACGCGCGTCCATCTACCGCATCCCGAACTGTTCGGCATCCTGCGCAAGGACCAGCGGCTGCTGATCGATGATGGCAAGCTGCGCCTGCGCGTGATCCGGGCGGATGACAACGAGATCTTCTGTTCGGCCGAAGTCGGCGGCGTGATTTCGGACCGCAAGGGTGTGAACGTGCCCGATGCGGTGATCCCGGTGCCCGCCATGACCGACAAGGATCGCCGCGATCTGGCTTTCGCCGTGGGCCAAGGCGCAGACTGGATCGCACTTTCGTTCGTGCAGCGGCCCGAAGACGTGGCCGAAGCCCGCCGCCTGATGGGCGGCCACGGCGCGCTGATGGCCAAGATCGAAAAGCCTGCGGCCATTGCGCGGCTAGATGAAATCCTTGAAATCGCGGACGGGTTGATGGTTGCGCGCGGCGATCTGGGTGTGGAGCTCCATCCCGAACAGGTGCCGCCGCTGCAGAAGCGCATCGTCGAAAAGGCGCGGCGCGAGGGCAAGCCGGTTGTGGTCGCGACCCAGATGCTCGAATCGATGATCGAGAGTCCGACGCCGACTCGCGCCGAAGTGTCGGATGTCGCCAACGCGGTCTATGATGGCGCCGATGCGGTCATGCTCTCCGCCGAGACCGCAGCGGGCGCGTGGCCGGTCGAGGCGGTGACGATCATGGACCGCATCGCCAGCGAGGTTGAGGCCGATCCCGGCTATGCCGCACGCGTTCATTTCATCGAAACCCGCCCCGATCCCACCACGGCCGATGCCCTGGCCGAAGCCTGCGCCAGCATTGCGCGCACGGTGCCGATTGCGGGGATCATCGTGTTCACTGGCTCGGGCTCCACTGCACGCCGTGTGGCGCGTGAGCGTCCGGGCGTGCCCATGCTCGTGCTCACGCCTTCAGTCACGACCGCGCGCAAAGTCGGCCTGCTGTGGGGCGCGCATGCCGTTGCCACCAAGGACATCGGCAGTTTTGAAGAGATGATCGCCAAGGGCAAGCGCATGGCGCTGCGTCACGCCTTCGGGACCGCCGGTTCGCGGCTGATCGCGCTGGCAGGTGTGCCCTTCGGTACTCCGGGCGCCACCAATCTGCTCCACATGGTAACCCTGACCGGCGACGAACTGGCCAAGCACAAGCCTTGATTGATCAATGCCTGACCGGCGTTCCCGCCGACGCGGGGGCCGATCCGTCGAGATAGCGGGTCGGCCACCGCCCCACCGCCGTGCCGATGATCATGGTCTTCTCGTCGGTACCGTCATAGTGGATCGCTCTTGCCGGCACGACAACCACATTGCCAGCCGGATAGGGCTTTGCTGCCACCTTGTCGTTCGATGCGCCATAGCCGATCCGCAAGGTGCCGCGCGCGACGAAGACCCGCGCGGTCGCGCCGTAGCTGTGCGGTCCGTCCCAGACCCCCGCCGGGATCCCAAACGCATACATGAAAGCAAGTGCCCGGCTGTTCGCGCCGTCCCTCCACCAGGCCAAAGCGGGTACCGGGGCCGAAAGAGATGTCGCATTCCGAAACGTGCGCTCTAATCCATCACGGTGATGCGGGCGAACACCGCCGCGCCGATCTGGTTCTTGCCATAGGCGGCGCCCAGCGCGGCGGGCTTGGCAAACAGCGCGCCCGAACCGCCAAGCGCGACCTGCACCTTGCTGACGATACGAAAGCGGTAGGCATAGCCGAGCTTGAACTTGGTCCCGCGGCAGGGCTGGCCGTGCAGCGGATCATCATGGACGAGGAACAGCTCGTCGTTGTTCACGTTCTCGATCCGGCCAAACAGCGTGTTGTGCGCGTTCAGGTCCCAATTGATCTCGCCCAGCCAGGCGGTGCGCGTCGGGGCTCCCGCGCGCGTCTTGCCGCTGAACCTGCCCATGGCCGAAAGGCCTGAAATGCGCTGAGGTGACGAAGCGGCGCTCGTCCTCGCCGGGGTGGGCGGTTTCCGGCTCCTTCAGCTTGCCGAAGCTGGCCTGCATCAACCATTGCGGCGATGGCGCGATGGCGGCGCGCACGCTCCAACCCTCGAGCCTCGGCGCCTCGATGCCCCAGCGGTTTTCGTCCGGCTCGCGCCCCCGGAATGCACTCGCCTCGATCTGCCAGCTCTTCCCCGCAAGCCCCGCTGTTACCGCGCCGTAGATGATATGCGTGGAATCGAACCAGTGATGGGTGATCGGCGCTTCGGGATTATACTGGGCGGAATAGCGGTGCATGAAGGCGGTTAGCCATCGGGGCGCATGGCAGGCTCGAGGCTCATAATCGCCTGCCCTGTAAACTTGGCGCCGTCGCCCAGCACGCCGGACAGATTGTGGATCCACATGCCCATGGCCATCGACTGCGCATAGAACTTGGAGCCGCCGCGCGGCCCCCCTGATCGGTGTAGACCGGCCAGACATGACCTGCAGTATCAGCATGTCGCGCGGACCCGGCATGATGTGAACGCCGCGCATCGGCTCGGTCATCGGCAGGCGCGAGGTGCCCGAACCCATGCCGTTCATCGACATCCAGGATGGCGTCGCCCCTCCGGCATTACATGCACCCCGTCCATCGGACCATCCATCGCTCCATGATCCATTTGCGCGTGGCCGATGATCCCGTGTTCGGGTGCGGCTTGATCGATAGCCGCGTGGTCCATTTGCGAATGGTCCAACGCTGAATGGTCCAACGCTGAATGGTCCAACGCTGAATGGTCCATCTGGGCCACTGCAGAGGCAGGCGTCAGCAACAAGGCAAGCTGAAGCAACCGCCTCAAGTCAGATCCGTTCGCCGAACAGCGCCGAACCTACTCGCACATGCGTCGCGCCCAGCATGATCGCGGTCTCGAAGTCGTCGCTCATGCCCATCGAGCGGCTGGGGAGCCCGTGCTCGTCTGCCAGCTTGGCCAGCAGCGCAAAGAACGGCGCGGCTTCGAGATCGGCAGGCGGCACGCACATCAGCCCGATCACCGGCAGCGCCGCTGCACGTGCCTCGGTTAACAAAGTCGGCAGTGCCTCGATCGCACAGCCGCCCTTCTGCGCCTCGCTACCGATATTCACCTGCACGAACAGCGGCACCTGCCGTCCGGCCTTGTCCATCGCCTTTGCCAGTGCCGTCAGCAGTGAGAGCCGATCAAGCGAATGGATGTAATCGAAGCGCCGCACCGCCTCTTCGGCCTTGTTCGACTGAAGCTGGCCGACAAGGTGCAGTTGCAGATCCGGATGCGCTTCCTGCAGGGCGGGCCACTTGGCGTCGGCTTCCTGCACCCGGTTTTCGCCAAACACGCGCTGGCCTTCGGCGATCAGCGGCGCGATCTGCTCCACGCCGCGCGTCTTGGACACGGCAACCAGCGCAATGTCATTGGCTGGACGGCGGGCGATGGCTACGGCATGGGCAATGCGGGCCCGGATCGCGGCAAGCGGCGTGGTCATGGCCGGAGGGGCCTCTGGATCGGTCATGGACTGGTGCTATAGGCAGCGCATGCACCGGTGTCATCCTGTCCCGCGGGTCCTCCTGCTCAGCGATGCGCGCAACGATCACTGCCTTGAATCCACCATCGCGCGCATGCCGCGCGGCAGTGCGCTGGTGTTTCGGCACTATCACTTGCCGCCGCGCGAACGGCGCGCGCGGTTCGAGGTGTTGCGCAAGCTATGCAAGCGCCG
>CANEVG010000349.1 GCA_947442095.1 Sphingomonadaceae bacterium | reverse complement strand
CGCACGGCTTGCCGACCCCAGCGCTGCGTAAAGCAAGGCGAAGATCGCCGCGAAGACAAGTGGCACCACAATACTGAGGCGATTTTGCGCACGTTCGAGATTCTCGAACTGGCCGCCCCAGTCGATCCACAGACCCGGAGGAATCTGCATATCATTGGCGACCGCGGCTTGCGCATCGGCAACGAACGAGCCCAAGTCCCGCCCGCGCACATTAGCCTGCACAACAACCCGACGCTTGCCGTTTTCGCGGCTGACCTGGTTGGGTCCGTTTTCAATGCGGAAGCGAACGAGCTGGCCAAGCTGCACGGACCGCGCCGTGCCATCTGCCGATGGCAATGCAACTGGTAAGGCCGCAAGCGCATCGAGATCGCGCCGCTGCTCTTCGGGCAGGCGCACCACGACATCAAACCGCCGATCGCCTTCGAACACCAGCCCGGCCTCGCGGCCGCCGAGCGCGATCTGCACCACATCAGTCACATCGCCAACCGACAGACCATAGGCTGCAATCGCCGCCCGGTCGAAATCGATCACCAGCGCCGGCAATCCTTCGGTCTGCTCAACCTTGACATCCGAAGCACCGTCGACCGCGCGCAGCGCAGCTGCAACGCGCTGCGCCGTGGCATTGAGTGTTTCAAAATCATCGCCATAGACCTTGACCGCTACATCGGATCGAACGCCCGAAATCAGCTCGTTAAAGCGCATCTGGATAGGCTGGCTGAACTCATAATTGTTGCCGAGCAGCGTGTTCAGCCGGGCTTCCACCCGGGCAATCAGCGCGGCCTTTTTTTCGGACGGATCGGTCCACTCCTCTCGTGGGTGCAGGATCACGAAAGTGTCGGACACATTGCCGGGCATCGGGTCAGTCGCCACTTCCGCCGTGCCCGTCTTTGAAAAGACCGTCGCGACCTCCGGAAAGCCAGCGATCACCCGTTCGACCTGCAACTGCATTGAGGCCGATTGCTCGACACTCGTCGACGGGATCCGCATCGCGTGGAGCGCGAAATTCTTCTCGTCGAGCTGGGGAATGAACTCGCGACCAAGGCTGGTGAAGGCGACGAGCGCGACAAGGAAAATCGCCGCTCCCGAGCCGATGGCCACCCATGGCCGGGCAAGCGCCTTGTCGAGCAATGGCTCATAACGGCTCCGCGTTGCCGCCAGCACGCGCGGCTCCTTCTCCTCGACCTTGCCAGTCACGATCAGCGCCACCATCGCTGGTACGAAGGTCAGCGAAAGGACAAAGGCTGCGGCCAGTGCCAGCATCACCGTGATCGCCATCGGCGCGAACATCTTGCCTTCCACCCCGTCGAACGCGAGCAGCGGCAGATACACCAAGATAATGATGGCCTGACCAAACACCGACGGGCGGATCATCTCGCGCGCCGCAACCATCACTTCGTGAAGCCGCTCCTGCAAACTGAGCAACCTGTCTTCATGATGCTGACGCTCGGCCAGACGGCGCAGGCAATTTTCAACGATGATGACCGCACCATCGACAATCAGACCGAAATCGAGCGCGCCGAGACTCATCAGATTGCCTGAAACACCCCCTTTGACCATCCCGATTGCCGCCAGCAGCATCGACAGCGGGATCACCAGCGCCGTGATGATGGCAGCGCGGAAATTGCCGAGCAGCAGAAACAGGACGACAATAACAAGGAGCGCGCCCTCGGTCAGGTTCTTGGCCACCGTGCTGATCGTCGCATCAACCAGCACCGAACGATCAAGCACCGGCGTCACGACAATACCGGGCGGGAGGGCCGCGCCGATCTCATCGAGCTTCTCGGCGGATTCCGCCGCCACCGTGCGGCTGTTGCCACCTGCAAGCATCAGGGCGGTGCCAACCACAGCGCCATGACCATTGACGCTGGCTGCACCCGTGCGGACCTCGCGGCCCGACGAAATGGTCGCCACATCAATGACCCGCACCGGCGCCCCGCCTCGCTGGGCAATCACGATATTGGCAATTTCAGACCCGCGTGACACCCGGGCATCGGCGCGAACCACCAGTCCTTCCCCGTTGCGCTCGACCACGCCCGCACCGCTCGATACATTGCCACGTTCGAGCGCGTCGACGAGATCGGTCATCGAAAGACCGGCGGCGGCCAGACGCACCGTATCGGGTGCGACCTCATATTGCTTCACGAAACCGCCGATGGCGTCGACACCCGCAACATTGGCAACCTGACGCATCTGTGGCCGAATGATCCAGTCCTGGACCGTGCGCAGGTAGGTCAGCCGCTCTTCCGGCGTCGTCAGCCGCTGTCCCTCAGGAGTAAGATAGCTGCCGTCAGTTTGCCAGCCCGGCTGCCCGGCCCGCGCGCGCGGAGCCCCGCGCCCGTCGGGATGCGCGAAGTCGACCGTCCACATCAGCACTTCGCCAAGGCCGGTAGATACCGGTCCGATCTGTGGATCCACCCCCGGCGGCAACGTGCCCGCCGCCTGCGTCAAGCGCTCACCTACTTGCTGGCGGGCGAAATAGAGATCGGTATCATCGGTGAAGATCACCGTGACCTGCACAAACCCGTTGCGCGAAATCGAGCGGGTTTCAACGAGGCCGGGCATGCCCGCCATGGCAGTTTCAATAGGATAGCTGACTTGGCGTTCCATTTCCGTCGGCCCGAGCGAGGGCGCGACGGCGTTGATCTGCACCTGCCGGTTGGTGATGTCGGGCACCGCATCGACAGGCAGTTGTACAAGCTGGGTCGCACCATAAATGGCGGCAAACGCGGTCAGGAGGACCACCAGCACCCTTCGCTCGACGGCGAAGGCGAGGATTTTTTCAATCATGGTTCGTCCTCTCAATGATCATGTTCGGCCTCGGCCTTGCCGAGTTCCGCTTTGAGGACGAAGGCATTGACGGTCGCGACGCGTTCGCCGACGCGCAGACCCGAGATGATCGGCACGGCGGAATCGCTGCCAGTGCCCACCGTCACCGGCCGCACGACAAAGCCGCGCGGCGTGCGCACGAAAACAACACTGCGCCCGTCAACCTCCTGGATCGCGCTGCGCGGCACCACTGGCACCCGCTGGCCATCGCTCCCGGGCGTCGTGACCCGCGCACTGACATTCTGGCCGACACGAAGGTCGCCATCGCGATTGTCGATGGTGGCGATCGCCTTGGCCGCCCCGGTGGCCGGATCAACAGCGGGAGAGAGGAACCGGATACGGCCCGTGTGCGGGTGATCGCTACCCTGAACAGAAAGCATCATCGTCTGGCCGACCCGAACGCGCTGGATATCGCGCGCAGGGATCATCAATTCCGCCCAGACCGTGCGCGGATCGGCAACCTGAAAAAGCTCGCGCTCGGGCGGAACATATTCACCCGGCGTAACGGTCACCGAAGTAACCTCACCCGCAACCGGCGAACGCAGCATCATCAGCCGGGTGGTGCCTCCTCCCGTCCCTGCACCCAGCGCACGCAAGGCTTGCTCGGCTTGCTGCGCATCAATTCGCGCCGCATCGTAGGCGGCTTGCGCTGCTTCATATTCCTGACGTGCCGTGACACGTTGGCGGAACAGACTTTCCTCTCGCGCAAGAACAGTGCGTGCGGCTTCGGCTGCGCGCCGTGCGCGTGCCGATGCGCCCTGCGCCTCGGCAACCTCGCGGCTGTCAATGACAGCGAGCGCATCACCTACCGCGACCCGGTCGCCGAGCTGGCGCAAGATCCGCACGACAACGCCCGACGTGCGTGCGGTGACATGACCGACCGACTGTGTCGGCGGCACGAGCACGCCCGCCGTTGTCACTTCGCCCCCGGCAAAGCCTTCTCCGACTGCCGCAACCACGATCCCTGCTGTGCGCAGCTGCGCTTCGGTCACCATGATGGTGCCTTCCCCTGGCGCCACCTCGGCCTCCGCATCGCCGCCAGACTCAGCGCCTTGAGCAGCTTCATCACTCTGTGCTGCGTCGCCGCGCAGCACATAGCCCGCGCCGCCACATACAAGGGCAATGATCGCGGCCCCGCCGATCAGGGCCAGCATTTTTCGGTCAATCGTCATGATCAGTTCTCCTCGCGCGCATAGGCGCGATTGAGCGCGGCAATCGCGCGGGCCCGG
>CANEVG010000348.1 GCA_947442095.1 Sphingomonadaceae bacterium | reverse complement strand
TCAGCAGACCCTCATACCATTTGGGATTGAGGGTACGTGTCCGGGTTTCGAGTGCCACCTGCTCAGAGATGGTGCGTACCTTGCCGTCGCCGCGCGTCTGGTCACCGATGTAAACCGCCGAGGCGATGCCGCCCCGCGCCCGCCGCACGGCACGGCTGATGCCGCCCAGCGTGTCGAAGTAATGGTCCACTGTCGTCACGCCAACCTCGATGCTGTCGAGGTTCTGGTAGGTGACATCTACGGTCTTCAGCACTCCGCCCAGTACCTTATCGGCCCGCGCCGGCTTGCCATCCAGGCCATAAGCGTAGCCCTTGCGCTTGATGAAGGCCTCAGCCAATTCGTCTTCGTCGTTCCAGGCCCCTTCAGCAACCAGCGAATTCACATTGGACCCGTAGGTGCCATCGGCATTGCCAAAGACGCGCAAAGCGGCTTCCTCAATGCTGCAGCCGTGCGTTGCGATGTGGTCGAGCACGTGTTTGCGGATGAAGTTCATCTCAACCGGCTCGTCGGCTTGCGCGGCAAGCAGCGCGGCCTCGGCCAGCAGCTTCATCTGCAGCGGCAGCAAATCGCGGAAGATGCCCGAAAGCGTAATCACCACGTCAATACGCGGCCGGCCCAGCTTCGCCAGCGGCGTCAGCGCTGCACCGGCAAGCCGGCCATAGCTGTCGAAGCGCGGCTCAGCGCCCATCAGCGCCAGCGCCTGCGCGATCGGTCCGCCTTCGGTTTTCAGATTATCCGTGCCCCAGAGCACCATCGCTATCGATTCGGGCAGGCCGTGGCCGTCGGCCTCGTGCCGTTCCAGCAGGCGCTGTGCTTGGCGGGCGCCATCCTGCACCGCGAAGGCTGAGGGCAGCTTAAAGGGATCGAAGCCGTGCAGGTTCCGCCCCGTGGGCAGCACATCCATGCTGCGCAGCAGGTCTCCGCCTGGCGCGGGGTGGATGTAGCGGCCATCCAGCGCCTGCAGGATGCCGGGGATCTCGCTATCGGTGCCAAGCAGCGCATCCAGGCGCGCGCGCTCGGCGGGGTCCGTGACGCCGGCGGCGTCCAGCATCTCGGCGCGCTGGGCGGCGTCGGGTGGCTCGCCTACCACATGCAGGCCATGCGGGATCAGTGTGTATTCCAGCTCCAGCAGCGCGCGGCCAAGCGCATGGATCGTCGCCTCCGGATCGTCCCAGACAGGCTCCGCAGTTGCAAGGTTCACCTCCGACGCTTGCGCCTGGATCAGCCCAGCCAATGCGGCGCGCTGGCCGATCTCGGCATCCGGTTCCAGGGACCGCCAGCGATCAATGGAGGATTTCAGGTCGAGCAACCCACGATAAAGCCCAGCCGAGGCAACCGGCGGCGTCAGGTAACTGACCAGCGTCGCACCCACGCGGCGCTTGGCCAGCATGCCCTCAGATGGGTTGTTCGAGGCATAGAGGTAGAAGTTCGGCAGGTCGCCGATCAGCCGGTCAGGCCAGCAGGTGGCCGACATGCCCGCCTGCTTGCCGGGCATGAATTCCAGCGCGCCATGGGTGCCGAAATGCAGCACTGCATGGGCGCCAAAATCCTCGGCAAGCCAGCGGTAGAAGGCGGTGAAGGCGTGGGTCGGCGCGAAGCTGCCCTCGAACAGCAGGCGCATCGGGTCGCCTTCGTAGCCGAAGCCTGGCTGTACGCCGACGAACACGTTCCCGAGTTGCACACCAAGGACGAAGATGTCGCGGCCATTGGTCTGAACCCGGCCAGGCGCTGGCCCCCAGACAGTCTCGATCTCCTGCAGCCATGGGGTGCGCCGCACATGCCTGTCCACATCAACGCGGGCGCCAACATTGGCGGTGGTGCCGAACTGCTCGCGGTTGCCGTTGATGACCATCTCGCGCAGGACATCGTGGTTTTCTGGGACATCCACCGTGTAGCCGGCTGCCTTCATCGCGGTCAGCGTATGGTGCAGCGAGGCGAAAACGCCCAGATAAGCCGCCGTGCCGGTGGTCCCGGCATTGGGCGGGAAGTTGAACAGCACCGTCGCGATCTTGCGTTCCGCCCGCTCGGACCGGCGCAGCGCCACCAGTTTGGCGACGCGTGACGCCAGCATCGCCGCGCGTTCCGGATTCGCGACCATGTCACGGGAGCAGTTCACGCCGTCGCAGCCCGCGCAGCGTTCAGCAGGAATGTCGGAGGCGCCACAGCGGCCGCCGAAGGTCATCGGCCAGATGCCGCCATCGAGTTCCGGGATCGCGACCATCATCGTGGCCTCGACCGGTAGCAGGCCGCGCGGATCGGCCTTCCATTGCCGAGTCGTCTGAAATTCCAGCGGATGGGCAGTGATATAGGGAACATCGAGCTTCGCGAGAGCCTCCTCGGCTGCGCGCGCATCATTATAGGCGGGCCCGCCAACAAGGGAGAAGCCGGTGAGCGAGACCACGGCATCCACCGCTGGCATACCATTGCGCATGAAGTGCGCGTCCATCGCCGGGCGGGCATCCAGCCCCGAGGCGAATACTGGGATCACGTTCAGCCCCTGCGCCTCAAGCGTGTCGATCACGCCGTCATAGTGACGCGCATTATTGGCCAGCACATAGGAACGCAGAAGCACCAAGCCGACTGTGCCCTTGGAACCAGGCCGCGGCAGCAGATCCGCGCGTTCCACGACGCGTCCCTTGGCGCGCGGGTGATAAAGACCGATTTCCGGATACTCGACCGGCGGTTCGACCTTCAACCTGCCGACCATCGCCTTTCGCGGCCCGGCCGCGTAGCGGTTGACCAGCATGCCGACCATATTCGCGATATTATCCGCCGAACCAGCCAGCCAGTATTGAAGCGTCAGGAAATAGGCGCGGATGTCCTGTGCGGTGCCGGGGATGAAGCGCAGCAGCTTCGGCAGTTCCCGCAGCATCTTCATCTGGCCCTTGCCGCTGGCCGCAGATCCGCCCGGCTTGGGCTTGCCGCGCAGCTTCTTCAGCAGGCCGGCAATCCCCTTGGCCTCGCCAGCCATGCTGAACTTACCGAGTCGCGTCAGCCGCATGATCTCGGGCGCCGATAGGGCGCAGACCAAGGCGTCACACTGATCGCGCCGGGCGGTCAGCGCCGGCAGCACCAGGCGGATATGGTCCTCAAGGAACAGCATGCCCGCGATGATGATGTCGGCACGGCCAATATCGGCGATGCAATGTTCAAGAGCAGTCGCGTCTGACGCGAATTCATCCGCTGCATGCAGCACCAGTTCAAGGTTTGGAATGCTGCGGCGGAGCATGGCCTGGGCTGTTGTGATGGCCGTGCCGAAATGGCTATCCATGGTCAGGATCAAGACCCGCATGGCGTTCGGGTCGCTCGGGGGGCGGCCTACATGCATGGGCGAAAGCCTCCGACCGAATTTTTTGCCGAAACTCGGGGCGGGAGAATTGCCGTAGTGAGCCGCAACACAGCTTCGGGACGCTGGCTAAAGCGCTCGGCGCTTACATGCGGCGGGTCACTGTCACGTTGCATAGTCACTTGCCCCTATACTTGCGGGGATTATATGGGCGTGGCTCCGCATGTGTCAATTTTAATTGACGTCATATGCTCTGGACACTTCGCGGGCCGCCCGGCGGTCCGGTGAGCGCACTGCCGGGCAAATCCGGCACCGCTGGCGCCGATGCCCACCTCAAGCCCGCCATGCGACACCTGAGAATCGGGCGCGCAGATTTTTACAGTCTGCGCGCCGGTCAGTCGGTGCCCCGCGTCAGGTGATTACCGTCTCGGGAAAGCAGGCGTAATCCGGCTTAGGTTGGCTAGAGCGTGTTGCGTTCACATGGGTTCACGCACCCCGCTCTACATTGTTGTTTTTCGAGCATCTTCACACGTTCAGATGATTCCATCTGAACGTGTGAAGATGCTCTATGCGCTGGATTCACCCGCCGGACGGCCAGTCACGTGGCGCCAATGATGCCAAAGCAGCCGCGCCGCCATGGACCGCCAGGGGCGCCAAGCTTCGGCAAGCGCTGCCAACTCCCGCGGGCTTGGGCGTTCCGGCAAGCCGCGCAGGGCCGCCAAGGATGCCGCCAAGGCCAAATCCCCGACAGGGAAAATGTCCTTACGATCCAGGCCGAACAGCAAATATACACTCGCCGTC
>CANEVG010000347.1 GCA_947442095.1 Sphingomonadaceae bacterium | reverse complement strand
GTAGGCTGGATACGCCAATGCCCGCATTATTCACCACCACTTCTACGCGGCCAAAATGGGAGATGGCGGCGGCCATACCCGCTTCACATCCCTTTGCGGTAGAAAGATCCGCTTCAATTGCCCGTAGATTTGGATGGGAACCATACGCCGCCAGCAACGCGTTTAGGCCCTTGGCATCATGATCAAGAGCAGCAATTCGGTGCCCCGCAGCGAGAAGCGATGCGACCATGGCGCTTCCAATGCCGCCTGCGGCACCAGTAACAAGGACAATGCGGAGTGCTGTTTTAGCCATCGTATCCTCTCGATTTGAGGCCAGCTTAGGCCGCGTTGATCAGGAGACAAAGAGGCAGTTCCTCTTTACAGGTCAGTGGCGTATCATGAATTGGACAGAAAAAGGTCCAGTACTCCGTTAGTCATCGCTCTAATGAGTCTCAAATAGATTAACGACGGACAGCCTGATACCAATGTTCAATCGTCCTCTAGGTCTGGGAATCGGCGGATGCGCCAAAGGCATGTTGGAGGCCCTGCTGCGCCAGCTGCTGCGTGAAGGCGTCCGCGATGAAGTCAGGCGCATTATCGAAGAGTAGTCGTGGACGCTGGCCTGGCACCAAATCGCGGCAGTCAGAGGCGGTCATGGGCATTCTCAACGTCTCACTAACATCACTTGCCGTCATGCTGTTGTAAGGCCGTCAATGAGGTTCAAATGATTTGCCAATGAACAGTCGTAACCTCATTAAAGTAGGCCACTAGCCGTTTCCTCCTTAACGTCTCCGCCATCGCGCAACAATGGAATCCACCTCATCCCCGTCGATGATCTCATTCTGCGTGAGTAACTTGCAGATTCGATCAAATGCTTTGCGATTACAACTGATCGCCTGCATGGCGCGAGTGTACGCTGTTTCCAGCATTTCGTTCACCTCACTCTGGAGATTACCATCTGCAGACAATGCGCTCGCGATTTGCCTGGCTTCAATGCCACCCGTCCAAAGCATGCTGCGCTCGCCCCTTCGCATGCCTTGCGACATTAGCGCTGCTAACGCTACCGACGTGGCCTTGTACAAATCGCTTTCTTCGGCGCCACCCGACAATGTGGATGGGCAACCCAGTACAACCTCCTCGGCCGCACGTCCGGCCAGAAGAATTATCATTCGCTTTTCAATGTCCTGGCGCGTAAGACATGGTTGATCCGTGGCAATGACCTCGCCGCCCGCGTATTGCGTAGCAAGCAAGCTAACCCGCCGCACGACGCCCCTATCGTGGAGAGCTGCTACCAGGGCGTGCCCGACTTCGTGGATCGCTACCCGCTTCCTCAATTCCGGAGGCAGTGTGGGCTGACCTGCCCGAATTGCAGACAGCAGATCGGCCTCGATCATTGGACGATCTTCAAATCGAGCGCGACGCCTTGCATCGCGCACGAACCGTTCTGCCATGGCCGGGCTTGACCCCCACGCGAAGTTGGCTGCACGCCGCAGATCTTGCCCAGCGAGATCGCTACCCAGATGGAACCTTAGAATTCCTGTGAGCCCCGTGACGTCCGGCAGACCGAGCGAAATCTCTCTATCAAGTCGCCCCGGGCGACGCAGTGCGGCGTCAACGCGCTCGGGGTAGTTTGTTGTGCCAATGACTACCACCCCCTCGCGCCCCTCTAGACCATCGAGTTGCTCAAGAAATGCATTCAAAACCTGGGTTTCATACCCCACATTGCGGCCTTCCATACTCCTCCGTTCACCCGCTGAATCGACTTCATCTACCAGTACAATGCAGGGTGTATGCTGGCGTGCTGTATTGAAGGTTTCGATCATGGCTCGCAGCATGGCGTCGAGACTTCCTGCTGCCTGCCACACCGCAAAGCTACCCTGAAAAATAGGCACGCCACAGGTCGCTGCAACCGCTCGGGCAGCTGTGGTCTTGCCCACGCCGGGCGGCCCTGACAAAAGAACTCCACGGTCAACATCGCGCCATGAAATTCGTCCCTGCTTATACTGAGAAATATCCCGCGCCAGTGCGTGACCCCAATCGACGACGCTGTCCATGCCGCACAATTCAGCCAACCTTGGAGTAGGCTCGGTTGGCTGTGTAATCACTAGGTCTCGGACACGTTCGAGGAAGCCATTCGGATCACCGTCTCGCCGAACCGCCAGCGCCAAATCCACTTGCGAGACCCGACAAGCGATCTCGTGCTCAAGCGGCTTCGCAGGAGCGCGCCCGGTGACGGCTACTGCAACCTCAGATACGATCTCCGCGCTGATGGCAGGCGCATGCAGACGATATTCTGCGATGCGGCACAAATCCGCAGGCAGGTGCCGTTTTGGTGCGGGGCTGATTCCCACAATCGGATTACCCCTGGCCAACGCGTGCCTCACCGCCTCATTTCCGTGATCCGCACGATCAGTTCGTAGTCGCCCGTCGCGAAAGAATGGAACCCACCTATCGGCTGCGTCTGTGTTTGGGCAGTCTGCGAAAACTGCGCGCCGCAGACCATCACCCAGAGGCAGAACCATGTCTGCGTCTGGCACAGCGATAACCACAGCGGCGAACCCGCTGCGTAACTTTTCTAGCAATTCGGGCTCTTCGGCCAGGATGCGTCGCGCTAAGGCGTCGCCCAACGCCGAGTCGGCTCGTGGGACGCTGTGGGAGGCTTCGTCTGGTTCTCCGCGTTGATAAACCGAAGGCGTGCGCACGATGTCTGCGGACGCCCGCGTAGATGCGGACTTCACAGACCGCTGGGGTTTTGACTTCATTTCGATAACCGCAATTTTTGAAGCCGGGCGTATTCCAGGCCTAGCGAAAAAAAGAGAAACGTGAACGACGGAGGCCCTAGCGGGCAGCCGTCATATGCGTTGCGCGGATATCGATATCGAACGCGAGAGCACCTCAGCGCGAAAAGCTGAGCGCAAGTTCTGGGAGGGTGTTTCCGACGCGTTCATGGGACTGGGCTACCGAAAGAGACCCCTGAGAGTCAAGAGTATTTTTGCTGCCCCAAGAAAGACTGCGGTTTCGCATACGGGCACCGCACTGTAACCTTCGAAGCGGGAATTTTTTGTGTGTTGAAAAGAGACAATTTGCTTGTCCGTCGTCAGATCATTTGTGACCAAGCTGATCGCTGACACGCCGACCATTCGGCTCAGTTTCGCTCTAGTTTGAGTTACGAGGAGCCGGAGATCTTCCACTTAATCAATTCGCCAGTCTGGTCCAAGAGGCGCTGACGCCGGAAACGGTGGATGTCTATTTCGGCAGTGGGCAGACCATCCTGCTGGAGCGCGAGCGCATCAAGCGCAGAACCATCCAGCAGCGCCGCTTGATGCATCACCAAAAGTGGACCAGCCCCCGATTCGACCGGACCCCTGGCACAACCGTGAGGGCCTAGGTGTAAGCCTAGGCATACGCCTATGTCTAAGCCCGTTGAGCGTGTTGAAATCATCACCGGCATCCATCGCCGTCGGCGCTATACTGCCGAGGAAAAGGTCCGGCTGGTCGAACAGACCATGCAGCCCGGCATGACGGTTTCAGCCGTTGCCCGGCTTTATGGCGTCGCCCCGAGCCTGCTGTTTCGGTGGAGGCGCCGCATGAGCGAAGGTGGGCAAGAAGCCGTCAGGGCCGATGAGGAGGTCGTGCCCCTGAGCCGCGTCCGCGAGCTTGAAAACCGGGTCCGCGAACTCGAGCGCCTGCTTGGCCGCAAGACCATGGAAACCGAGATCCTGCGCGAGGCCCTGGAAGTTGCACGCCCAAAAAAACAAGCGTGGCACTTACCGTCGCTGCCTCGGGACGCTTCCCGGTGAAGGCCGTCGCTGAGACGCTCGGCGTGGCCAGATCCAATCTGGTCGAGCAACTCCAACGCCCCAAGCGACCCCAGCGCAGTCCCTATCGGCGTGCGGAGGATGAGGCCGTGCTGGGCGAAATACGCACCATCACCGACGCCCGCCCCACCTATGGCTATCGCCGCGTCACGGCCTTGCTGAACCGGGCCAGGCGCAACGCAGGCGTGCCACAGATCAATCACAAGCGCGTCTTTCGGCTCATGCGCCTCTCTTCAATGCTCCTGCAGCCTCATACCGGCAGGCGCCCCATTCGCGCTCATGAGGGCAGCGTTGT
>CANEVG010000346.1 GCA_947442095.1 Sphingomonadaceae bacterium | reverse complement strand
GTGCCGCCGAGCCGAGCCTGCAGATAAGGCGCGGCCGAAAGATGATCGGCATGGACGTGGGTTTCGAGCAGCCATTCGGTGGTGAGGCCTTCGGCCTCGACATAGGCGATCACCCGGTCCGCCGATGCGGTCGATGTGCGCCCCGAAGCTGGATCGAAGTCCAGCACGCTGTCGATGATCGCGGCCTTGCGGGTGGCGGGATCGGAGACGATGTGCGTCGCGGTGAACGTCACCTCATCAAACACGGTGTGCACATGAACACTGCCAGGCACCGCAGCTTCCAAGATGCTGCGTGCGGCGAGAAGGGCTTGATCGGTCATACCGCTGCTCTTGCCAGGCGCACTGCGGCCTTTGACGGTATCGACCCAATCTGTAGCCAAGGGGATTTTTGCATCTCTCATCAGACCGGCCCTTTCGCCGCAACAGCACCCTTGACCAAATATTAGAATTATATAATATATTCAATGCTAAAGATGGTAACCCCTGATGGAGACCCGCCATGTCCGGACCCGGCAACACCGCTGCACATCGCGAAATCGACGCTCACACCCTGAAAGCGATGCTGGCAGATGGCTCTGCCTTGCTCATCGACGTGCGTGAGCCCGAAGAGTTTGCCGCCGAACACATCAAGGGTGCTCTAAACGCCCCGCTCTCGCGTTTCGTTCCACACGATCTGCCCGAAGCTGGGGGCCGCACGATCGTGTTGCAGTGCGCTGGCGGCAAGCGGTCGGGCATGGCGCTTGATCAATGCGCCGCCGCCCAGTGCGCCATCAACACGCACCTCGCCGGAGGCATTGGCGCCTGGAAGGCTGCTGGCCTGCCTGTCGAGCACGATTGAGACGGCGCACCGGCTTGGCCATGATGATGAACGAACAGGCTGGCATGTTGTGCGAGCGGGCGAGCGAAGTCGCTGGTCTGCTCAAACACATGGCCAATCCGCAGCGCCTCGTGCTGCTATGCCGCCTGCGGGAGGGGGAAGCCTCGGTCAGCGAACTGATCGGTCTGTGCGGCCTCTCGCAGTCCAGCGTGTCACAGCATCTGGCGCGGATGCGCGAAGGCAGCCTTGTCCTGACCCGGCGCGAAAACACCACGATCTACTACCGGCTGGCCGATGCCAATGCCTTGGCCTTGATCGGCTTTCTGTGCGAGCACTTCGGGGGAGAGGCGGCTGAATAGCCCGCCAGCGCCCGCAGCGGCGGAACGCGCGGCGCGAGGCTGACCTTGACATACTGGTGCTCACCTGATCGACCGGTCCATCGGCAGCGAGCACCATGTCGCCGATCTGTGCAAGGCTCACCGTCCCCTGGATCTCGAAACCATGGCGACGCGCGCGGGCCTGCCCGGGGCCTTGCAATGGCATCGCGCTGCTCCTTTCGAAGCCACCTGCCTCCTGCCTGAGCAAACCTTTGATCGGCTGCATGGCTGCGGCCACGGCGATGCAGCAGCTGCTGGCATGGCCCGCCTGCACCACCAAACGGGCCGCCATAAGGCTATTCTAGCCAAAAAAGGTCCCAAATCAGGGGATGAAGTGCAGCAGGAAGGCTGGACGCGGCCTCGACTCCAAGCTAACCGACCCGTCCAACCGATGGAGACCCCAGATCATGAATACTGCTGAACTCGCCGACGCCATTGCCCCCAGCGCTGGCATGACCAAGGCCGACGCCAAGAAGGTTGTCGATGCCGTGTTTGCAGCGATTGCCGATGCGGCTGCTCGCGGCGAAGAAGTTTCGCTGAGCGCCTTCGGGAAGTTCAAGATCAAGGACAGCCCGGCCCGCGAAGGTCGCAATCCTTCAACCGGTGCCACCATTCAGATCGCGGCGTCGCGCAAGCTGACCTTCGCGGCAGCCAAGTCGGTCAAGGACAAGCTCAACGGCTGAGCCTGCCGGACTGGACACCAGTCTGCATGATATCAGGGCGGCGCGCGAGGGTCTCCTCGTGCGCCGTTCTTTTTTGGAAGAGGCGTGTTCATGAACTTCGATGATCAGATGCGCCGCTATTTCGGCTCCGATGATCTCGCCGCGCTCAGCCCGGCCGAACTGGCCGCTGGCAAGGAGCGCCTCGCGGTCGATCTCGGGCTGGAGAAGGATTCCGGCCGCCGCTTCGCGCTCTGGGCGTTGATGCACATCCTGGGCTGCGCGCCCGATCTCGATGTGGCGTTCAAGGATCCCGGCGAACAAAATGCCGCGCGCGATTTCATGGATCTTTTCGCGAGCTTGAATGCGCGTCCCGAATAAGGGCAAAGTGCGCGGAGCAAGGGAAAAGGACCAGCCGCATGAGCAACCTCATCATCGTCGAAATCAACGAAGGCGTCGCCACCGTCACGCTCAACCGGCCAGAGGCGATGAATGCGCTGTCCAAGGCACTTCGCGCGCGGCTGTTCCAGGTAATGACCGCGCTGGATGCCGACGATGGTGTTCGCGCTGTGGTGCTGACCGGCGCAGGCACGCGCGCCTTCACCGCCGGGCTTGATCTGAAGGAACTGGGCTCCGAGGCCGGCGCGCTCGGCGCGGCCAATGCGCAAGGCGCCGAGGAAAATCCAGTCAAGGCCATCGAGATTTGCCGCAAGCCCGTGATCGGCGCGATCAACGGCGTAGCCATCACTGGCGGCTTCGAAGTCGCGCTCGCCTGCGATGTGCTGATCGCCTCGACCAACGCCCGCTTTGCCGATACGCACGCGCGCGTCGGCATATTCCCGGGCTGGGGCTTGTCGCAAAAGCTTTCGAGGCTGATCGGCATCAGCCGCGCCAAGGAGCTTTCCTTCACTGGCAACTTCCTCGATGCCGCCACCGCCGAGGCCTGGGGCCTTGTAAACCGGGTCTGCGAGCCTGAGGCATTGCTGCCCGCCGCGCAGAAACTTGCGCGTGATATGGCCTCGATCGATCCCGCGATGCTGAAAGCCTACAAGGCGCTGATCGACAAAGGCTACGCCGCCAGCTTCGGCGAAGGCCTCGCCATCGAACAACGCGTCTCCACCGCCGCCAACTCGGCCGTGCAGCCAGAGGATGTCGAAGCGCGGCGCCTCGCGGTACAGGCGCGCGGACGCAGCCAGTAGGGCAGACCGTCAGCGTCCTCGCTGCAGCAGTGCCGCGATGCGCTGCGCTGTGGCTGCCGCTCCTGCCGCGTTCGGATGAAACGCAGCGCCCGCCTCAGCCGCCGCCCCAACCCCCTCACTGCCATTAACCCACGGCCTGTCCGAACAGGCATGATGGCCTGCGCTGTACTCGGCCATGTCGATCAGCCTGACGCCAGCCCGCGTGGCCGCGAGGCGCGTCGCTTCGCTCACCTTGCAGCCGCCGCCAACTTTGCCCCGCTGGTTCCCAAGTTCCTTCCGGCGCCCCCGATCATTCTCGCGACCGGGGTCCTCCAGATCGGCATCGGCCTCACTGCACTCTTCCCGCGCACCCGCGCGCTTGGCGGGCTGGCCTTTGCCGCGCTCTGCCTCATCTATCTGCCGCTTCACCTTTGGGCCTATGTCCGGCCCGATCCCATTTTTCCACCGCTACCATCCAGGTTGCCCTGCAAAACCTGCGCATCTGGGCCGGCTATTCCTTGTGGAAGCGCGGTTCGGCGCAGCCTGCATGATAGCGACACGATCACGGACACGATCACCGGGGGCTGCCTGTGCGGCGACGTGCGCAATGCCGCCCCGGCCCAGCCGCAGTTTCAAGCGCAGTGCTATTGCGGCAAGTGCCAGTACTTTTCCGGCGGCCATCCCAACGTCATCATCGGCCTCAGCGCGGCAGCCCAGCGCTGCACCAAAGGCGAGCCGAACGCCTTCGAGCGCCCTGGCATGAACCCTCCTGCATCGCGCGAATTCTGCGGGCGGTACGGCACCCACCTGCTTTCGCGGGTGCCCTCGTTCCGTAATTTTGCCATGGTCAGGGTCGGTACGCTCGATGATCCGTCCCTATAAACGGGATCACGATCCAACCCGCAATTGGCCGACGCCCAGTCGTCCCACCACGTGGATCCGGCCGTGCCAGGCCATCAGCGCTGGCCCGAGACAGAGGGCCGCTAGCGAATTTCCGCCGCCCAGTTCTCCAGCCGCTTCCACAGGATCATGAGGGTACCGGCAAAGTTGTGCATGTGCGAGGCGCGCGGCAGGG
>CANEVG010000345.1 GCA_947442095.1 Sphingomonadaceae bacterium | reverse complement strand
GTTCTAGCTTCGCTGTAATCCGTGTCGCTCCGGCCTCAGCCAAACCCCCACACACCCTAGCTCGCGCTTACTTTGCCAGATCAATCGCAGGCCTTTCCGCGCCGGGAAGCGTGCCGCCCATCATTTTGGCCAGGGTCGGCGCAATTGCCCGCATGTCGATTTCGCCGAGGCTGCGGGCCTTTGCCACGCCCTTGCCCATGATCATGAAGGTCGAGCGCATCTCGGGCGCGGCGGGGAAATAGCCGTGCATGCCCTTAGTGGATGGCGCGGGGAAGGTGAGCGGCAGCGTGCCATTGATGAACGGCGTGGCGACCGCGCCGAGCTTGAGGTTCACATAGAAGCTGGCCTCCGGATTCGCGCCCGCTTCTGCAATCGCGGGGCCTTCCAGCACGCGCTCGATCTTCGCGGCGGGATCGGCGGCGAGCCCCGCCAGAAGCGCGCCGACTTTGGCCTTGAGGGCAGCATCAGCGGGCCGCGCCAGCCGGATCGCGAAGGAGCCGCCCGAGGCCCAGGGCGTTGCCTCTGCAGCGGCGATCTTGCCCGAGGCGTCGAGCGTGACGAGCCCAGCATCGATGAAAGCACGGTAAAGATTTATCACTGTGTCGGTTTCGGCAAAGCCGTGGTCGCTGACGAGCGCGATTACCGCATCGGGGTGCGCCTTGAACTCAGCGGCAACGAGATCGCCGACCAGACCGTCGATGGTTTCGAGCACCGCATGCGATTCCGCTGAGCCGGGGCCGGTTTCGTGCTGCGTGTGATCGAGCGCGGTGAGGTAGCTAGTCATGAAACCGGGCTGGTGCTTTTCGATTATGGCGACGCCGAAGCGCGCGCGGATTACGTCGGCGGGCAGGTCTTCGGCCTTGCCGTCGGCGTAGGGCATGCCCGCTGCCGCTTCGAGTTCTCGGGTGAGGCCCGGCGTGGAGAGCGCGTCCAGCAGCTTTCGGTCTTCGGGGTGGCCCGTCACCCAGTACTGCGGGAGATTCCAGGTCACGTTCTTTGCTGCGACCGAGACCGGCCAGTGAACATTGGCGGTGGTGAGCCCAGCATCGCGCGCCGCATCCCACAGCGTGCGCGCCTTGTTGTCGCCGGCGTACCAGAACCAGCCGCCGCGGTTGATCTGCATGGGATCATAAGTGGTGTTGTTTACGATGCCGTGGCGCGAGGGCGCAGTGCCGGTGATGAGCGTGGTGTGGCTGGGATAAGTAAGCGTAGGCAGCACGCCGACGACACCGGCGGCATAGCTGCCCTCGGTGACGAAGCGGCGCAGATTGGGCACTTTTAGGCCGCGCTTTTCGGCCTCCTGGACATCGGCGGGCCGGAGCCCGTCGATAGAAATGAGCAGAACGGGGGCGGCGCGCGCTTCCCCTGCCAAAGAACCGGCAAGCAGAGCGAAGGCGAGGGGAAGCGCGCGGGCCATCAGAAGCCGACCTTCAGCGTTGCAAAGATCTGGCGCGGGGCGCCGGTCAGCAGCGTCTGGTTGTCGCCGCTGTTGCCGAAGCCGTTCGAACCGATCGTGGCGACATATTCCTTGTCGAACAGGTTGGTAGCGTTGACCTGCAGCTCCACCGGCTTCCTCATCCCCACATCGAACCGGTAGCCCAGCGTGGCATCAACGATCGCGCGGCCGGGGACCGACTGGTCGTTGGTGTAGGTGAAGTAGCGCTTCGACATGTAGTTTACCCCGGCCCGACCGAAAATCGGACCCTGATCGTACGAAAGCTCGCCGTGCACAAGGTGCTTGGGGCTGTCGGTCACCGTGCGGCCCGCGATGGGGATGGTCGTGGTGGTGCCATTGGCCGTGATCACCACGTTGTCGCGGTAAGTGTTGTCGTTGTAACTGTAGGACGCCAGCGCCGAAAAGCCCTGGCCGAAGCGCAACTCGCCGCTCGCCTCGATACCGGCAGAGCGCACGCCGCCCACGTTCTGCAGCGCATTGGCCGCGCCCACGATGCCCACAGAAGTCGGGATCGCCAGCAGGCGGTTGCGGAAGTTCACGAGATAGGCCGCCAGCACGCCGTGGAAGATGCCGCTGTTATAGCGCAGGCCGGTCTCGAACGTGTCCGACTGTTCGGGTTTGAGGAAGGGCTTGATCGCGTCGAAGCCGATCTGGCTGGAGGAGAACGGCCCTGCCGTGGTTGCCGAAACGAATGCGCGGGTCACCTGCGTGAAGCCGGCGAAGGCTTCGATTTCCGGCGTGAACTTCAGGCTCGCGCCGACATGCGGTTGGAACCAGTCCTTGGTCGAAAGCGTGCCGGCGGTGCGGCCGCCAGCGACGATCGGGGTGGCGCGGTTGTCGACCTTGAAGTCCTTCCAGCCGAGGCTGATCTTGGCGTCGCCCAGCTTGATCTCGTCCATCACGTAGTACTGGAAGGTCTTGGTGTTGAAATCGACATCCCACTGCGTGAAGAACGGATCGCGCTGGAATTTCAGGTGATTGCGGCCCGGCGTGGTGCGGCTGGTATAGCCATAGAACCGGCGCGCCTGGTTGAAATCGTTGTTTTCATACCAGCCGCCGACGGTGATCGAGTTGAAGCCCAGCTCGGCGTTGATGCTGGCGAACAGACCCTTGCGGTCGATCTCGTATTCGGTGGTGCGCAGCGCCATCGGCACGCCGCTCGGGCTGTTGACATAGGGCGAACCCCAGGTGCCCTGGCCTTCGTTGTGATGCAGATAGGTGCGTGCCTTGAGCGTGACCGCCGGGGCGAGATCGGCGCTCAGACCGACCGAGGCCAGCGTATCGCGGCGCAGGCCCGATGCGTCGTAATAGGCATCATCGGCAGTCTGGATCGGCGCGGGATAGACCGCACCGGCCGCCGGGTTGAGCGGGGTTGTGCCGGTTTCGCCGCGATTGGCGGCAATATCGGCGACCTGCACGGCAAGGGCGTATTGGCTGGGGCCGAAGTTATCAGCGCTATAGCCGAGGCGGTTCAGCTGACCGAGGCTGAGATCCTGATAGTCCTGCTCGGCGCGGTCGGAATAGCTGAACGTGCCGTCGAGCGTTACCGAGCCAAGCGGTACCACGCCCTTGGCGTTGACGTTGAGCTGGCGCTGCTTGCCTTCGCCCTTCCACTTGTCGGTGGTAGCGTAGGCGACCGAGGCATAGGCGCGCACGCCGCTTGTCGTACCGATCCCGCCGCGCAGGAAACCGCGCCAGGTCTGGTCCGATCCGAACGTGCCGCTGGCATCGAGGCCAAGCGCGCTCTTCGGGTCGATCGAGGTGAAGCTCAGCGTGCCGCCAAGGTTGTTGGTCGACTGGGTGTCAATCCCGCCCGAGCCTTGCGAAACCACGATGCTGCCGATGTTCTCGGCCGAGATGGCGCGGCTGATGTGCAGGCCGTTGTTGTTGCCATACGACATGTCGCCGAGCGGAATGCCATCGAGATTGAAGCCGAGCTGGTTCTGGTTGAAACCGCGAATGGTGATGCGGGTCGACCACTCATAGGTGCCGAACGCGTCGGCCGACTGGAAGTTGACCGATGGCAGCTTCTGGATCGCGCGCAGAGGGCTGGTGCCTACCGCTTCGATGGCGAGCTCCGTGCCCGAGATTTCCTGGACCTGGCGGCTGCGGCCAGTGCCGTAGACGACGATGGCTTCGCCTTCAGCGCCGGCAGCGGCATCGGCGGCGGCATCGGCGGCGGGTGCCGCAGCAGCATCCATCTGGGGTTCGGCTGCGAAAGCCGGGGCGGCGGCAAAGAACGCCGCAGACGTGAGTAGCAAGGTAGCAAGGCGCTTGTAATTTCCCTCAAAATGCCTTGGAGATGTTGCGCCTGCTAGGCCCCCTTTGTGACAGATTGGTGTTATATCTCTTGTACTTAAATTCATGTTCGGGTGCGCCATTTTGGCAACGCAGCATAAAGAACACACCGGAGAAAAATCGCAATTCATGGATTGCCCATAACGACGAAAGGCCCGCCATCCACGGTGGGATGACGGGCCTTTCAGTGTCATTCAGAACGCGTTTACGCGGCCCGCTTTCGCGGACCGGGCCGCGTTCCGATCAGTCTTCGGGAGCGATCGTGACCTTGAGGCCGTCGAGATCGGCGGTCAGCTGCACCTGGCACGAAAGGCGCGAGGTCTCGTTGCGGTGGTCCGAGCTTTCGAGCAGGTCGT
>CANEVG010000344.1 GCA_947442095.1 Sphingomonadaceae bacterium | reverse complement strand
GCTCGGCGTTCGAGCCCTGTGCCGGATTACCGGACAATGGCGGCGCGGAAACATGCTGATGCTGGAAGGCCGCGTTATCGGCCGAGGCTGAATTCTCCTGCCCTTACCCCTTGAGCCACGCCCGCAGCACAAGTCCCACCACGCCCAGCCCAGCGACGCTCATCGCCCAGATCGCGGCCATCCACGCCAGCCGCCGCCACAGCGGCGTGGCCTCCGCGCGTTCGGCATCGGAAAGGCGCGGATCAATGATAGCCATGTTCGCCCACCTTTCCGCGGAACACCCAATAGGTCCAGCCGGTGTAGCCGAGGATGAGCGGCATGATCAGGACCACGCCGACGAGCATGAAGCTCTGGCTGCGCTCCGGCGCGGCGGCCTGCCAGATCGTGATCGAGGGCGGCACCACATGGGGCCACATCGAAACGCCAAGGCCGATCATGCCGAGCAGGAACAGCAGCAGCGCCAGCACAAAGGCCTGTCCGCTGCATCTTTGCGCAAGGCCGCGCAGCAGGAACAGCGCGGCAAGGCCGGTCACCACCGGCACTGGGCTAAGGTAGAGCAGCGTGGGCATCGCAAACCAGCGCTGGTAATAGGGCGCAGCCAGGAACGGAGTGGCGAGGCTGACGGCGGCCATTGCCGCGAAGGTTGCCCACGCAGCCACGCGCGCATGGTGAAAGGCGCGATCCTGCCCGCTGCCATTCAGCTTGCCTGCCATCCAGCACGCGCCGAGCAGCGCATAGCCGCACACCACGCCAAGGCCGGTCAGCACCGAGTAGGGCGAAAGCCAGTCAAGCCAGCCACCTGCATAAGCGCGGCCTTCCACATGCACGCCCTGCAGCAGCGCGCCGAGGATGATCCCCTGCGATAGCGCCGCGACGAAAGAGCCCCCGGAAAACGCCAGATCCCAGAACGCGCGGTGGCTGTGAGCACGCCAGCGAAACTCGAACGCCACGCCGCGAAACACAAGGCCGAGTAGCATCGCCATGATCAGCGGATAGGTCGCAGTGAGGATGATCGCATAGGCCAGCGGAAACGCCGCGAGCAGCCCGCCGCCGCCGAGCACCAGCCAGGTCTCGTTCCCGTCCCACACTGGCGCGATGGCGTTCATCGCCTGATCCCGCTCGGTGCCGGGCTTGTAGAAGGGGAACAGGATGCCGATGCCAAGGTCGAACCCGTCCATCACCACATACATCAGCACCGCGAAGGCCAGGATCAGCGCCCAGATCGTGGTGAGATCGAAGTTCTGGGTCATTTGGCGAACTCCGGCGGCGGCCCCGCGGTGCGAATCGGCGCATGGGCATCCGGCTCCATCGGCTCCTCATGCGGATGGGGCACGGCATGCATCATCTTGAGCAGATACCAGATGCCCACGCCAAACACCGCCGTGTAGATCACTACGAAAGCCAAGAGCGACGCGCCGACAGCGGGCGCGGCAATCGGGCTGCGACTTTCGGCGGTCGTGAGCAGGCCATAGACGGTGTAGGGCTGGCGGCCGACTTCGGTGGTGGTCCACCCTGCGATCACCGCGATGAACCCCGAAGGCCCCATCAGTACGGCGGCATGGTGAAGCCAGGGCGAGGTGTAGAGCCGCCCCCGCGCGCGGGCGATCAGGCTCCATGCGCCGAGGGCCAGCATGGCAAAGCCCAGCCCCACCATGATCCGGAACGACCAGAACAGAATGGCGACCGGCGGGCGCTTGTCCGGCGCGATGGAATCCAGCCCTGCCAGCGGCGCATCGGCATCATGCTTGAGGATCACGCTCGACATCTTGGGAATGCCGATGGCGTAGTGCAGGGTCTGCGTCTTGTCGTCCGGGATGCCGAAAAGATAGAGCGGCGCGCCTTCGGGGTGGCTCTGGAAGTGTCCCTCCATCGCCATGACCTTGGCCGGTTGATGCGCCAGCGTGTTGAGCCCGTGCTCGTCGCCCGCGATGATCTGAATCGGCGCAACGAGTGCGGCCATCCACATCGCCATCGAGAACATCACGCGCGCGTGCCCGTTCTCGCGCCCCTGATCCTTGGCACGCAGCAGATGCCACGCCCCTACCGCGCCCACGACCAGAGCGGTGGTAAGATAGGCCGCGATCACCGTGTGGACAAACCTGTAGGGAAAGCTGGGGTTGAAGATGATCGCCCACCAGCTCGGCCCTGGCAGGAAGCGGCCATCAGCGCTCACTTCATAGCCGACCGGCGTCTGCATCCACGAATTGACCGAGATGATCCAGAATGCCGAGATCGTGGTGCCGATCACGACCATCACGGTGGCGGCAAAGTGCAGCCCCCGCCCCACTTTCTCCATGCCGAATAGCATCACGCCAAGAAAACCGGCCTCCAGAAAGAACGCGGTAAGCACTTCATAGGCCATCAGCGGCCCGATCACGCCGCCAGCTTTGTCTGAAAACACCGACCAGTTGGTACCGAACTGGTAGGACATGACGAGGCCTGAAACGACACCCATGGCAAAGGCCACCGCAAAGATCTTCAGCCAGTAGCGAAACAGGTCGAGATAGACTGGCTTGCCGGTGCGCAGCCATAGCGCCTCCAGCACCGCGAGATAGCTCGCCAGGCCAATCGAGAACGAAGGGAAGATGAAATGGAAGCTGATCGTGAACGCGAACTGCATCCGCGCGAGCGTGAGAGCGTCGAAGGCCGTGAACACCGGCTTCTCCTGATCTGGTGCGGATCCGATTCCCTTGGGGGGAGGCCCGCAGTTCGCATAGACCTCTTGCGATATAGACCCTAATGCGAAGGCGGCAAAGACGCTTGCAGTTTTCGCAAACAGACTGCCTGCGCTTGCCCCTCGCCCCCCGGCCCGCTATCGGCGCTCACCCATCCTCGCCCCTCATTATTGCCCCCATTCTCGAAAGCCCGCACAGCCTTGGCCAATCTCATTCCGCTTGCCGATATCGATCCCGCCCTCATCGAGCGGGTGCTCGATGCCGCGTTCGGGCCAGACCGGTTCGCGCGAACGGCCTACAAGGTGCGCGAGGGGACCGACTGGCTCCCCACACTCTCGTTCGCCGCGCTCGATGCGGACGACATGCTGGCAGGTACGATCCAGTGCTGGCCCGTCGCGCTGACCGACCCTTCAGGTCGCAGGCACCCCATGATCATGGTTGGACCCGTGGCGGTGCTGCCCGATCTGCAGGGCGCGGGCTTTGGCAAGGCGCTTGTCACCGCCAGCCTCACCGCCATCGATCCGCGCGCGCCGCTGCCGCAAGTGATGATCGGCGATGCGGACTACTACGGCCGCTTCTTCGGCTTCTCCGCTGCCAGCACAGCCGGCTGGAAGCTGCCTGGCCCGTGGGAGCCGGCCCGCCTGCTCTGCCGCACTGCCAATTCGGCGGTCCTGCCCCAAGAGGGCATGCTCGGCCCTTGGCGCGGCTGACCTGATCTGGCATCGCAATCCGGTGCCGTATGTACCGCCCCCGAACCTCGCCGCCCTCTCACTCGCCGAACTGGCGGAGGCGGTGGAGGCGCGCCGCCTCCCTGCGGTCGACACCTGGAGCCCGGCAGACACGGGCGAGAGCCACATGCGCATCACCGCCGATGGCACATGGTTCCACGAAGGCGGCAGGATCAACCGCCCCGCCATGGTCCGCGCCTTCTCCGCGCTGCTGACCAGAGATGCAGCCGGCCAGCACTGGCTCGTCACCCCCGTCGAAAGGCTCAGCATCGAAGTGGAAGACGCCGCCTTCCTCGCGACCGACATGGAGGTGCGCAAGGACGCCGAAGGCTGCCCGGTCATCGCCTTTCGCCTGAACACCGATGATGTGGTCATCGCCGGCCCCGATCACCCTTTGCGC
Source organism: Sphingomonadaceae bacterium (assembly GCA_947442095.1). GTDB lineage: Bacteria > Pseudomonadota > Alphaproteobacteria > Sphingomonadales > Sphingomonadaceae > Novosphingobium. Next base: position 326 of record CANEVG010000344.1, on the reverse strand, counting down.
GCCGCGGGCAGCGCAGAGACGCCTGCCTATTACCTCGCCGTGCGCCACGGCACCGAGGCGCGACTCAACCGCAGCACTTATGGCCAGCTGATCGATCACGCGCTCAGTGTTTCCTCGCCCGAAGCGCTTAGCGCACAAAGCATGGGCGCAAGCTTCAGCCTGCTTCCGGCATGAGCCTGCATGCGCACCTTACCAGCCTGTTCGCGGCAGGTCACGCCCAAGCGGCCATCCCGGCCTACGAGGACTGGCGTCCGCTGCCCGATACCCCGCTCCGCCCCGCCGCCGTGCTGATTGCGGTGACCGACCGGCCGGATCACCCCGCAGGC
>CANEVG010000343.1 GCA_947442095.1 Sphingomonadaceae bacterium | reverse complement strand
TCGCCCGCCCACGCACGCTCCGCGCGCGCGTCACCGTGCTGCTTGTAGCGCTGCTTGCGGGGGTCATGGCCGTCTCGGTGCTGGTGGCTGGAAGCGGGATCAGCCTGTTTGCGCGCCGCGTGGCCGAACGCGACATGGCGGCCAATGCGCGCGTGTTCGAAGAGCTTATCGCCACGCATGAAGGGCAGATGCGCGAATCGGCGATGGTCGTCGCGCGCGATTTTGGCTTTCGGGAGGCGTTTGCACTGGATGATCGCGCCACACTCGGCTCGGCGCTAGCCAGCCTTTCTGCGCGCACTGGGGCGGCGGTGGCGGCCGTGGTCCTGCTAGATGGCACGGTCGTAGCCAGCCCCGGGGCACCGCTGCTGGACGGTGCGGCCATGCTGCCAGAGCTCGATGGCGGCCGCACCAGCGGCGTCATTGCTTTGCGCGGCAAGCTGGCACTGGCAGTGGCCGCGCCGGTTGAAATGCCCGATCTGGGGGGCTGGCTCGTGCTGGCCCAGCCGCTTGGCCCGCAGGATCTTGGCGCGCTGAGCCGGCTTTCAGCCGTGCCGATCAAGGCCGAAGTGCGCCCCGCCGCCACGCTGGAGCCAGCGCTGCGGGATCTAGGTCTGGGCAAAATCGGCATCCGGCCTTCGCCGGAAGGCCAGATGCTGGTGCGGCTTTCCGCGCTGCCGGGCTTGCAACGCGGGATCGCTCCGCGCCTGATCCTCAGCCACTCCCTGGAAGGGGCGATGCAGGGCTTCCGCGCGCTCAACGCCATTCTGATTGGCATCGCGCTGGCCGGTACGCTGCTGGGCCTCTGGCTCGGCCTGCGCATTGCCCGCAGCATCACGCGCCCGCTCAGCCTGCTGGCGGAGGCGGCGCGGCGCTATGCCGGGGGCACGGTGGCCAAGGTCGATGTCAGCGGTGACGCCGAAGTGGCTGCGCTGGCGCAAAGCTTCAACACCATGGTCGATGCGATCGAGGAGCGCGAGCGGCAGATCGTCCATAGCGCGCTGCACGATGGGCTCACAGGCCTGCCCAACCGGCGATTCTTCATCGAAAAGCTGGACCGCGCGGCGGCGCGGCAGGCGGCGGACTATCGCACGATGGCCGTGTTCATCGATCTCGATGACTTCAAGGTGATCAACGACACGATGGGGCATCCGGTGGGCGATGCGCTGCTGCGCCATGCAGGACAACGGCTGCAGGATCTGTTCCCCGATCATATGGTCGCGCGCTTCGGCGGAGACGAGTTCGGCCTGCTGGTTTCCGGGCTGGCTGCCAGCGCAGACCCCGCTTCCATTGCCCGCGCCATACACAGCGCGCTCAATGATGACGTATCCGTGGGCGAGCGGCACATGCCGCTTTCAGCCAGCTTCGGCATCGCGGTAGGCCCGGGCGACGGCGCGACCAGCGACGAACTGCTCAAGCACGCCGATCTTGCGCTCTACCGCGCCAAAAGCGAGGGCAAAGGCACATACCACTTCTTCGAAGCCTCGCTCGACGAAGAAGCGCGCCGCCGCCGCCAGCTGGAACTCGATTTGCGGACAGCCGTGCGCGACGGCGGTTTCGAGCTCTATTTCCAGCCGCTCTACAGCCTGACCCAGCAGCGGCTGAAGGGTTTCGAGGCGCTGATCCGCTGGAACCACCCGGAACGCGGTCGGATCAGCCCTGCTGAATTCATCCCGCTGGCCGAGGAAACCGGCCTGATCGTGCCGATCGGTGAATGGGTGATCCGCGACGCCTGTGCGCGGGCGGCGGGGTGGCCCGGCGATCTGGCGGTGGCGGTCAATATCTCCCCGCGCCAATTCGGCAGCCCGGTGCTGGCGCAGACTATTGTTCAGGCGCTCGCCGCATCGGGCCTGCCCGCCAGCCGGTTGGAGCTGGAGATTACCGAGAGCATCTTCATCGGCAATGTCGAGCGGACGCTGGCCACGCTGCACAGCTTGCGTTCGCTGGGCGTGCGCGTTGCGCTCGACGATTTTGGTACCGGCTATTCCTCGCTCAGCTATCTGCGCTCGTTCCCGTTCGACAAGCTCAAGATCGACCAGAGCTTCGTGCGCGATCTCGGCAGCGATGCCAGCGCCGGTGCGATCATCCGCGCCATCACCACACTGGCCGCCGCGCTCGGGATCGAGACGCTCGCCGAAGGCGTGGAACTGGCATCGACCATGGAAGCGCTGCGCAGCGAAGGCTGCGATCTGATTCAGGGCTATCTCATCAGCCGTCCCGTCCCCGATGCCGATGTGCCCGCGCTTGTCGCAAGGCTTGCCGGAACCCAGCAGCGCAAGTTTGCGGGCGATTGAACCCGCGTCCCTATTCCCGGAGCGCTTCCTGCGAAATGCGGATCAGCGGGCCGAGGAGGTAGTTGAGGATCGTCTGGTTGCCCGAACGGATGGCCACTTCGCCGGTCATGCCCGGGATCACCGGCATGCCGGGGCCAAAGCTTGCGCTCCCGGCGTCGAGCCGCACCCGGTAATAAAGGCCGCCGCGTGGATCCTGGATGGCATCTGGCGAAACATCGACCACTTTGGCTTCCAGCGAGCCGTAGACGGTTGAATCATAAGCTGAGATCTTGATGCGCGCGGGTAGGCCGGGCCAGATGTTGCCGCGGTCCTTGGGTGCGATACGCGCCTCGATGATCACCTGGCTGGCTGCGGGCACGATTTCCGCCACGGGTTCGCCGCCCCGGATCACGCCGCCAACCGTGCGCACATTGAGCCGGTTGATCACGCCGTCCACCGGTGCGCGGATTTCCTCGCGGTCCACGCGGTCCTGCACGGCGCCGAACTGTTCGTCGGCTTTCGTGAGTTCGAGCCTGAGCTGCGCGGCTTGCGCGCGGACCTGTTCCATGTCGCTCGCCCAGATTTCGCCGCGTCGGGCCGCGGATTCGCCCAGTCCGGCGGAAGATTGCGGGATCTGGTTTGCCACATCGGCAATCCGCGTGCGCAGCGAAAGCAGCATGGCGCGCTTGTCGAGCACATCGCGTTCTGAGATCGCATCTTCGGCATAGGCGCGTTCCAGCTTTGAGAGCTGGTCCATCGCCAGCCGTTCCTCGCTGCGGAGATTGCCGAGCCGCGCCTGGAGCGAGCCGACTTCGGCGGACTTGGCCAGTGCCTGCTGGTTGATCACGCCGACTTGGCTCACGCGCTGGGCACGGCGGGAAGCGAACACGCCAGCCTCGCTGGCGGCGATTTCGGGGGCCTGCCGCGCGAGGTCGGGCGGCGGCACAAAGCTGCCCGCGCCGGAAATCTCGGCATCGAGCCGGGCGAGGATGATGCGTTTCGCGACCAGATCGGTGCGTGCGCTTTCGATCGCCGCGCCGGTCGAGGCGTTGCTGATGCGCATCAGCACCTGACCCTTGTTGACGCGCTGGCCTTCGTCGACGAGAATTTCCTTCACGATCCCGCCCTCGAGGTGCTGGACCAGCTGGTTCTGGGTGGAAGGCAGCACTCGGCCAGTGCCGCGTGTCACCTTGTCCACCGTGAACACCGCCATCCAGAGCACGATCAGGCCGAAGGTGATCGCCAAGGCTTTCAGCAGGCGCGACGGCGCAGCGATGCCCAACCGCGCGCTCCACGGCGATATGCCCTTGATCGGCTGGCTGGGCAGCGCGAGCGCTCCGCCAAGGGCAGCCTCGGCCTCGTCCGGACGCACGTTGTCGAACAGGCTCCCCCCGCCAAGCGTGACGATGATCGATTGGCGAAGGCGCGAAAGGCGCGACTGGTGCATGGCGGAACCCCGGTGCGTGAAAAGGTAGGCTTCGGAGGCGATCTTTACCGTTCATTATCCTTGTTTTGGCTTGCACGCCGGCTACGCGAATACCCCTAGCCGCGCTTTACTCCGCCTTTTCCATAAACTGGCAATCCGGCCCCGAAAGCCGGGGTATCTGCCATGACGTCACATTCAGCCGACCAGCCAGCCGACCAGCCAGCCGACCAGCCAGCCAATCAATCTGCGCCGCTCCGCCGGAGGTTCTTTGGCGGCCGGAATGCGGCTGATCGTGCGGCGTCAGATGCTGGCAAGGTTGCACCAGAGGGGGCGGCGATCACGCCTCTGCCCATGCTGCAAGCGCTGGAACTGCTGACCGAGGCGCGCGGGATCACCACCAGCCGCGCGGCGCTTGCCGCTGCCCTGCCGATGGCACAGGACGAGCTGTCC
>CANEVG010000342.1 GCA_947442095.1 Sphingomonadaceae bacterium | reverse complement strand
TGCACCTGCCAGTTCGCGCACCCGCGCTGCCAGCGCCGGGTCGCCCGGCGCAGGATAGCTGATGTGGTAGGTGTGTTCGGGAAAGTTGGAGTAATCGTAGACCATGCCCGGCCGCGCTGCGCTGGAGACGGTGAAGCCCGGTTCCTCCCAGTGGCCCGAGACGGCAAGCACCGCGCGGGGTCGCTCCGGAAGCTGCGCGGGCAAGGCCTTGAGCGAGGCTTCGAGCCAAGCAAAACCTTCGCGAAACGGGCCATCAAGCCACGGCCAGGGGCCGCCGCCGTGCGAGAGAAAGAAAACCGGCTGTCTCATCCCGAACGCTTACGGGGATCTGACTGCGTGCAACAGCCACAAGTTATCGCGCAACCCGTTCGAAATGCTCGAACGATCAGAGCTTTGCCAGGATCGCGGCAGCGCTGCTGGCAATGCGCGCCTGTTCGTCCTCGGCGAACTTGTCATAAGTCCGCACCATTTGCGCCATGCGGGGATTGCCGCCGATCTTGCCGCGGTGGCGCACAATGAAATCCCAGTAGAGCGCGTTGAACGGGCAGGCGTTCGGACCCGTCCGCTGCTTCACGTCGAAGCGGCAGGTGCCGCAGTAGTTCGACATGCGGTTGATATAGGCCCCGCTCGCGGCATAGGGCTTGGATGCCAGCAGCCCGCCATCGGCAAACTGGCTCATGCCGACAGTGTTGGGCAACTCCACCCACTCATAGGCATCGGCATAGACGGCCAGATACCATTCGTGCAGTTCATGCGGATCGATCCCCGCGAGCAGTGCGAAGGTGCCGGTCACCATCAGCCGCTGGATATGGTGCGCATAGGCGTGCTCGCGCGTCTGGGTGACGGCAGCGCGCACGCAGGTCATGTCCGTTTCCGCCGTCCAGTAGAAATCGGGCAGCGGGCGCGTGTGTTCGAAGAAATTGCTGCGCTCATAACCGGGCATCTCAAGCCAGTAGATCCCGCGCACATATTCGCGCCAGCCGATGATCTGGCGGATAAAGCCCTCCGCCGCATTGAGCGGCACGCTGCCTGCGCGGAAGGCGTGCTCCACCGCGCGGCAGACCGCCAGCGGATCGAGCAGCCCGCAGTTGAGATACTGCGCGATCACCGCGTGATAGAGGAACGGCTCGCCCGTGAGCATCGCGTCCTGATAATCGCCGAAATGCGGCAGCGCGTGGCACACGAAGGCGGCAAATGCCGCTTCGGCATCTGCGCGCGTCACAGCGAACTGGAACGGCTCTAGATCGCCGAAATGATTGCCGAACCGGCTCTGGACCAGCGCCATGACCTCCTGTGTCAGGCTGTCAGGCGCAAACACGGGCGGGCGCGGCATGAACAGATCGAGCGCTGCAGACTTGCGGTTATCGGCGTCGAAGTTCCACTGGCCGCCGGTGGGCTGGTCGCCGTCCATCAGCAGGCCGGTGCGCCGGCGCATGTCGCGGTAGAAGTATTCCATGCGCAGTTGTTTGCGGCCTTCGGCCCATTCGCAGAACACGGGGAGCGGGCAGATGAAGCGCGTGTCAGGAAGCACATCGACGGGTATCCCGAACGCGGCCTCCCAGCCGCCCAACATCTGCGCCACGCGCCATTCGCCCGCTTCGGTGACGACAATCCGCTCGGGCCGATGCGCCGCAACCGCGCGCGCAACCTCGCCAGTGAAACTGCCGGTATTGCCGGGCGCATCCAGCGTCCCATAATCGACCGTCCATCCGTCCGCGCGCAGTTCCTCGGCGAAGTGGCGCATCGCGCTGAACAGGAAGGCGATCTTCTTCTTGTGGTGGCGCACATAGGTCGCCTCGTCCCAGACTTCAGCCATCAGCACGCGGTCGCGCGTCTTGTCGGCCGCCTGCAGCGAGGACAGCGCCAAGCTAAGCTGGTCGCCCATCACAACGATCAGGGCGCGGGTTTGGGTCATCAGAAATCCAGCGCGAGTTGGGCGGTATCAGCGGGCTTGGCTTTGGCGCGCGATGTCTGACCGGTCATGGGCATCCCGGCCTTGCGGCTGCCATGCTTCTCGGCGATCCGCGCCGCCACCGCGCTGTGCCCGCTGCGCTGGCGCACCGCATGCAGCGCCGCGCGCGCGGCCGCGGCGGCAGCGACATTGTCGACGATGGGCGGCGGATAGCCAAGGCTCGCAGCCCCCTCCCACCGCCACGGCTCCTGCAGATGCGCCAAGGGCGCCGCAGCGAGTTCAGGCACCCAGCGGCGCACGAACACCCCGGAGGGGTCCTGATCGTGGCCCTGCTTCACCGGATTGTAGACGCGCATCGTGTTGATCCCGGTTGTCCCCGATTGCATCTGGACCTGCGACCAATGGATGCCCGGCTCATAATCCACGAACTGGCGCGCAAGGTGCAGCCCGGTTTCGCGCCAGGGCAGCCACAAATGATAGCTGGCGAACGAAACCAACATCGCGCGCATGCGAAAATTGATCCAGCCGTGCGCGGCCAGTGCGCGCATGCAGGCATCGACGAAGGGAAAGCCGGTCCGCCCTTCGCGCCAAGCCGCCAGCCGGTCGGCATCCGGCCTATCGGGACGCAGGCCGTTATAGGCGCGGTGGAGGTTCTCGAACTCGATGCGCGGTTCGTCCTCCAGCTTCTGCATGAAATGGCAATGCCAATGCTGCCGCCCGGTGAACGAGATCATCGAAGCGCGCCAGCTGCGCGCGCCCGCGTCTTCATCCCCGCGCAGATCCTGCAGCCGCGCCCGGCTCGCCTGCGCCACTTCGCGCATCGCCAGCGTGCCCCAAGTGAGGTGCGGCGAAAGGCGCGAGCTGGCATCGAACGCAGTGACAGGGCTAGACATGCGAAAGCGGAAATCGCGCCCGCGCGTGCTCAGGAAACTTTCAAGCGTGGCAAGGCCCGATGCGCGACCGCCGCGCTGGCGCTGCGGGCAGCAATCGGGCGCAAGGCCCAGATCGCGCGCGGTGGGAATGTGCGTCGGCCAATCCCCGGCCAGCGCAACCAGGGCGGGGGGCGCCTCGGTAAGCGGCTCGGCCATCGCGCGGTCCCACGCCCGCGCCCAGCCGTTGCGGGTGGGAAGCGGGCGGATCACGCCGAACTGCGGCAGCTCTTGCCACGGCACACCGGCTGCGCGCGCCCAAGCTTTCACGGCCCGGTCGCGCGCATACGTCCAGCCGTTGCCGGTCTCCTGATGGCTCCACAGCGCAGCAATGCCGCGGCGCGCATGGATCGCCTGCAGCACATCCACCACTCCGCCGGTCATCACGCACAGCGGCTGCCCCAGACCGGCCAACGCCTGCTGCAATTCGGCAAGGCTTTCTGCGGCAAAGCCCCACTGCCGGGCCGAGGCATCGGGCTGCGCCCACAAATCCGGCTCTGCAATATAGAGCGGCAGTACCGCTCCGGCCTGCGCCGCGCGGGCCAGCGGGCGGTGATCGGCGATCCGGAAATCGCGCTTGAACCAGACAACCTGCAGGCCCGCCTTCATATCAGGCCATCTGCGCGCAACTGGCCTTCGATCTCGGCGTTGAACGCAAAGAAACCGCGCGTTGCATGGGGCCACAGGCCCTCATCCCAGCGTCGCCGCACCTGACACAAAGCGATGCCTTCTTGCGCCAACTGCGCCGTAATGCGCGCCAGCGCATCGGCGACCGGGCCAACCGGGGCATAGGCCGTGACGATCTGGCGCACCCCGGCAGCACGGGCTTGGGCCAGTAAACACGCAGTATCGAGCACGGGATGCACGGCGGATGGGCAGCCAAACTGCTCCGCAGCGCGCTCTGCCGCATCTGCCGCGCCGCTTGCCGCAAAGCGCCGCGCCGCATCGCCCCACAGCAGCGCCGGGTCGGCCATGCTGGCCACAGCGCGGATGGGCGCACTGGCGGGAAACAGAAACTCCGGGCTCAGATCCTCATGGTGGATCAGCAACAAGCTGGGCGCGGTCGGATCGGGCGCAGCCAGCACGGGCAGCGCGAGCGCCGGGCCCATCGGCGGCTCGGTGAGCGCGGTTGCTTCCTGCGCGAGGCCGATCGGCGCAAAGCGGCCCTCGGTGAAGCGCGCAATGTTGTCGGCCCGCGCCAGATAAGTCTTGCCCGCAGTCTGCAGGCCCGCGATCCAGCGCCAGGACAGCGTGTTGCTCGCCGCATCGGCATCGAGCAAGTGGCGCAGGAAGAAATCGGCCCCCAGCGTCCACGGCAGGCGC
>CANEVG010000341.1 GCA_947442095.1 Sphingomonadaceae bacterium | reverse complement strand
GGCCACCGATCTGGCCCCGGCCCATCTGGCCATCCCCGCGCGGGCCACGATCGGGCCGGTTGCCGCCCCAGCCTTGCGGTGCAGCAGATGCCTGCCCGCGACCTTGCCACTGTTGATCCTGCCACTGCTGGGCCTGCCGTTGGGTCGCTGCTGCAGCGCTGGGTGCGGGCCGGTCCATTTGCCGCGACATCGTGGGCATCGCCGGCGGTGCCGAGCGGGTTGGCGCCGGGGCAGACAAGCCCCGCTCCATCCGCTCCATCCGCTCTATCCGCCGCATCCCGCCTTGGCCGCGATCTTCCTGCGCGCTGGCAGTGGCGGGTAGCAGTAGGCCCATGCCCATAACGGCGGTGAGAACGGCAGAAACGCTGCTCTTCAAAACGGACTTGGCGGCCATGATCCCGGCTCCCGAACATCTGCGCCGCGACTCGTTTCGGGCACCTGACACACTCGGGCTATAGCACGGGGGCTGTCGCGTGGCTGAACCGTGTCAGTACCCGCTGTTCATATTTGACACAGCAAAAATGAACGGCGAATCGGGTCACATGATCAGCGCGTCAGCTTCTTGTACGCCAGTCTCGTCGGCCTATCAGCCGCATCGCCCAGACGGCGGCGCTTATCTTCCTCGTAGGCTTCAAAGTTGCCTTCGAACCATTCGACGTGGCTGTTGCCTTCGAACGCGAGGATGTGGGTGGCGAGGCGGTCGAGGAAGAAGCGGTCGTGGCTGATAACCACGGCGCAGCCGGCGAAATTTTCGATGGCTTCTTCGAGCGCACGCAGGGTTTCGACGTCGAGGTCGTTGGTCGGCTCGTCGAGCAGCAGCACGTTGCCCCCTTGCTTGAGCATCTTGGCGATATGCACGCGGTTGCGTTCACCGCCCGAGAGCTTGCCGACGTTCTTCTGCTGGTCTTGTCCCTTGAAGTTGAACGCGCCGACATAAGCGCGTGTGCTCATGTCCTGCTTGTTGACCTTCATGTAATCGAGCCCGTCGGAGATTTCCTCCCAGACGTTCTTCTTGGGGTCGAGATGGTCGCGGCTCTGGTCGACATAGCCGAGCCGCACCGTCTGGCCGATCTCGATCGTGCCTTCATCGGGCTGGTCCTGCCCCGTGATCAGCTTGAACAATGTGGACTTGCCAGCGCCGTTCGGCCCGATAATCCCGACGATGCCGCCCGGTGGGAGCAGGAACGAGAGGTTTTCGAACAGCAGCTTGTCGCCAAAGGCCTTGGATATACCCTTGGCCTCGATCACCTTGCCGCCCAGCCGCTCGGGCACCTGGATGACGATCTGCGCCTTGTTGATCACGCGGCTTTCGGTCGATTCCACGAGCTGATCAAAGGCCTTGATGCGCGCCTTGCTCTTGGTCTGGCGGCCCTTGGTGCCCGCGCGAATCCAGTCGAGCTCGTCCTTGATCGCCTTCTGCTTGGAGGTGTCTTCGCGCTCTTCCTGTTCGAGCCGCTTGGCCTTGGCTTCGAGATAGGTCGAGTAGTTGCCCTCGTAGGGGAAGTACTTGCCGCGATCGAGTTCGAGGATCCAGCCGACGACGTTGTCAAGGAAATAGCGATCGTGGGTGATCATCAGCACCGCGCCGGCATATTCCTTGAGGTGGTTTTCCAGCCAGTTCACGCTTTCGGCATCGAGGTGGTTGGTCGGCTCGTCGAGCAGCAGGATCGAGGGCTTCTGGATCAGCAGGCGAGTGAGCGCGATGCGGCGCTTTTCACCGCCCGAGAGGGTGTCCACCGGCCAGTCACCCGGGGGGCAGCGCAACGCTTCCATGGCGATTTCGAGCTGGTTGTCGAGCGTCCAGCCATCGACCGCGTCGATCTTGTCCTGAAGTTCGGCCATTTCGGCGCCAAGGGCGTCGAAATCGGCATCCTCTTCGCCCATCTCCATGCCGATCTGGTTGAATCGCTCGACCATGTCCGCCGTGCCGCGCGCGCCGTCCTTGACGTTTTCCAGCACGGTCTTGGTGTTGTCGAGCTGCGGCTCCTGCTCAAGATAGCCGACGGTGATGTTCTCGCCCGGCCAGGCCTCGCCTGTGTAGTCCTTGTCGATCCCCGCCATGATCTTGATCAAGGTGGACTTGCCCGCGCCGTTCGGACCGACGATGCCGATCTTGGCACCCTGATAGAACTGCAGGCTGATGTTGCTGAGCACCGGCTTCGGCGCGCCGGGGAAGGTCTTGGTCATGTTCTTCATGACGTAGGCGTACTGGGCGGCCATCGACTGTCCTTGGATCTGGGGATTTGCGCTTTGCCCGCGCTCTACAGGCGCGCGGGCGGGTGGGCAAGCGGGGCCGAACGTAGAGGGTCTGACGAACGGGGGCGGTGTCGATCCTTGTTCAAGGTTCTGATAGGCTGAGCAGATGCACCGCACCGGGCGGCGTTTTCAAGGAGTCGCGTGATGAAGCGTTTGACCTGCAATCTGGCGCTGGCGGCGCTGCTCCTTCCCGGCGCGGCAGTGGCGGCATCCGATGCGCCCGCTGACGTGGCGTGGGACTTCGTGGCGTGGGACTTCGTGGCTGGGCTGACCAGCGAGGTCGGCCAGCGGCTCGCGGGGAGCGAGGCCGAGGCGCGCGGGCGGGTCTGGGCGGCGGAGAAGCTGAAAGCGCTGGGGTTCAAGGGTGTCGTGATCGAGCCAGCCTCAACGCGCGCGTACGTGCGCGGTACCGATATGGCAAAGCTGGTCTCGCCCGTGCCGCAACTGCTGGCGGTGACTGCGCTGGGCTTCAGCGGCGCGACGCCGGAAGCTGGGATCGAGGCGGACGTGGTCTATTTCGCCTCGTTGGCAGACTTGAAGGCGGTTCCGGCTGGATCGCTGGCGGGCAAGATCGTGTTTCTGGACCATGCCATGAAGGCGGCGCAGGATGGCGGCGGCTATGGGCCATATGGGCAGGCGCGGCGCGAGGGGCCGGCGGTAGCCTCGACCAAGGGCGCGGCGGCTATCGTGATCCGCTCGATTGGCACAGACAGCCACCGCAATCCGCACACCGGGGGTACGACCTTCCCAGCGGGTATTGCGCCGATTCCGGCGGGCGCGATTTCCAATCCCGATGCGGACATGCTGGTGTGGCTGGTGGGCAAGGGCAAGGCGCTGCGGCTTTCGCTAACGCTCACGGGCAAGACCGCCGAGAGCCTGCCAACGGGCAATTTGATCGGCGACCTGCCCGGGCGCAATCCCGCGCTGCCGCCGATCCTGCTGGCGTGCCATCTCGATAGCTGGGATCTGGGCACAGGCGCGGTTGACGACGGCGCGGGCTGTGCAATCATCACCGCGGCGGCGCTTAAGGCGCAGAGCGGCAGGCAGACCTTGCGCACGATCCGCGTGCTGATGGCAGGCGCGGAGGAGATCAGCGCGGCGGGCGGTGCTGCCTATGCCAAGGCGCATCCCGAGCGGCATGCACTCGCGATGGAAAGCGATTCTGGAGCGGACCGGGTGTGGCGCGCGGAGCTGAAGTTCGCGCCTGCCAATGCCGCGCTGGCAGACAAGGTTGCCGCCGCTCTCGCGCCGCTGGGTATTCCGCGCGGGAAGGGCTCAGTGGAAGGCGGGGCTGATATCGGGCCGGTGATCGCGGCACAGAAGCTCGCGGTGATCGACCTCAATCAGGACATGACGCGCTATTTCGATCTGCACCACACGCCGGACGACACGCTCGACAAAATCGACCGCGCCGCGCTGGCGCAGAACGTGGACGCTTGGGCGGCTGTGCTGGGCGTGGTGGCGAACGCGGCGGAGGATATCGCGGCGGTGGAGTGAGGGGGGAATTTGCGAAAGAATTGCCCAAGCACCCCGTCACCCGGACTTGATCCGGGGTCCCGATTGGAATCGCTCAAGAATATGGGGCAAAGATTTGAATTTTAATAGTTTTTTCTCTTTAGCGGCTGGCACCTGCGAGCGAATTGCAGGCTGCCAGCGGGCACTCGGATCAAGTCCGGGGTGACGATACGTGTGCTTTTGGCCGAGGCGAGCCCCCCCCCGAACGGGGGAGGGGCTTTTGGTGGTCGATGTCAGATCCGCTCGATGATGATCGCCGGTGCCATGCCACCTGCCGCGCACATCGTGACAAGGCCGTAGCGGCCGCCCGATCGCTCCAGTTCATCGAGCGCGGTGCCGATGAGGATCGAGCCGGTCGCGCCGATCGGATGGCCGAGCGCCATCGCGCCGCCGTT
>CANEVG010000340.1 GCA_947442095.1 Sphingomonadaceae bacterium | reverse complement strand
TTGGGAGGACATGTTCGGCGCTTTAGGCCTATCGCAGCCTTCGGGCTTGCGGAGACGTGCCGATGACCCTGAACCTCACTGTTTCTTGTACAGTTACCTGATCACGGCCGGGGCCTGGCGCGCAACATGCCGGTGCGCTGGGCGAGGCCGAGTGGCTTAATGATGGGGCGTACAGCACGGGTGATCTTATGATGATGCCCACGCTGCTGCGGCTGTACAGCTCCGCCCTGCTGGACGAATTCCCGAACCTTGCGGCCTATGTTGCGCACTGGGAAGCGCGGCCTGCCTTCCAGCGCGCTTTTGCAGCGCAACTGGCGCTGTTCACGCCTTAGTTCCTCGCCGCCACTTGCCCGCGCCGCCAATCTTCGGTCTAAGCTTCCGCCATGTCGGCGCCAGCCCTTCCCGCGCTTCACGCCAGCCACTCCGGGTGCTGGCTGCGCGAGGTGCGCAATAGCAGTGTTGGGGGCACCCGCCCCATCGGCAAGGGCGAGGCGATCATGGCGGCGGCAGATACCCCGCTGCTGCTGCTCAACGCGCCGCTTATCGCAAGCAGGCTGGGCTATCCCGATCTGTCGGGGCTCGATCTGCTGGAGCTTTACGCCTTCATCCATCCCGCGCGGTTTGTGGTGCCCACGCCAAAGGGTTTGGCTCAGGCCTTGGGGCTGGCGGAACCTGGCGCCGATGATGCCGTGCCCCTGCTGCTGCAGCAAGCCGCCGAGGCGCTGCTGGCAACCTGCGAAAGCCCGGAATGGGCCGAGCGCGAGGGTGCGTGGAGTGCCGTCCAGACCATGCAGCGACTGCGCTGGCCCTGGGCTGCCTTGCTCGCACCGCGTATCGCCCAGCCAGAGCGTGCCGAACGCTGGCTTTTTGCGCGCCTGCCAGAATGGGAGGATGCGCCCGAGCGCCCGCAGCCTGCGCAAATTGCGCTCAGCGAGGCCGATATCGCCGCGCGGCTGACCATGCTGACCGGTAGCGGCGCGGAGCAGCGCCCGGCGCAGAAGGCCTTTGCCAAAGCAGCGGGTGACATGTTCGCCCCGCGCCGCGCGCAGCGCCAGCCGCATATGGTGCTGGCTCAGGCGGGCACCGGCACGGGCAAGACGCTGGGCTATCTGGCGCCGGCCTCGCTCTGGGCAGAGGTTTCGGGTGGCACGGTGTGGGTTTCGACCTTCACCAAGGCCCTGCAGCGGCAACTCAGGCGCGAGAGCCGCCTTGCCTTCCCCGAGGACCGCGCCGCACAGGCCGGGCGCAGCGGGCCGCCGGTGGTGGTGCGCAAGGGGCGCGAGAATTACCTGTGTCTGCTCAATCTGGAAGACGCGCTGCAGGGCGGGTTTACCGGACGGCCCGCGATCATGGCGCAACTGGTGTCGCGCTGGGCAGCCTATAGCCAGGACGGCGACATGATCGGCGGCGATCTGCCCGGCTGGCTCGGCACGCTGTTCCGCAAGCGCGGGATCGCGGCGCTGACCGACCAGCGCGGCGAATGCGTCTATGCCGGCTGCCCGCATTTCCGCAAATGCTTCATCGAACGCGCCGCGCGCGCTTCTGTGGGCGCCGAACTGGTGATCGCCAACCACGCGCTGGTGATGATCAACGCAGCGCGCGCGCGCGAACCCGCTCAGCGGCCCACACGGATCATCTTCGACGAAGGCCACCACGTGTTCGAGGCGGCGGATTCGACCTTTGCCGCCGCGCTCACCGGCGCGGAAACGGTGGAACTGCGCCGCTGGGTAATCGGTCCGGAAGGCACTTCGCGCGGGCGGCGGCGGGGGCTGGCCGCGCGGCTGGCTGATGTGGCGAGCTATGACGAGGACGGCGCGAAAGCCATTGCCGACGCGCGTGAGGCAGCGACCGCGCTGCCCGGCGACGGCTGGCTGCCGCGCATTTTGGAAGGTTCGCCATTCGGTGCGATCGAAGAACTGCTCGCGGAAACCCGCGCGCTGGTGCTCGCCCGCGACGAGAGCGGGGGCCAGGAAGCGGGCTATGGGCTGGAGACCGAGGCCGCGCAGCTGGGCGGTGCATTTGTCGAAGTGGCGGGCCGCGCGCAAGAGGCTTTGGAAGCGCTGCGCCAGCCATTGATCCGGCTGGGCATGCGACTGGAAGCCCTTATCGAGGATGGGCCAGACTGGCTCGACGGCCCGGCGCGGGCGCGGATCGAGGGCGCGCGCGGGGCGATCGGCTGGCGCGCCGATCTGCTCGCCGGGTGGATCGGGCTGCTGGCGCGGCTAGGCGGGCCGGGCGATCCGGAATTTGTCGACTGGCTGGAAGTCGAGCGCTCCGAAGGCCGCGAGTGGGATATCGGGCTGCACCGGCATTATCTCGATCCGATGAAGCCCTTTTCCGAAGCCGTGCTGGCGGGCGCGCACGGGGTCATGATGACCTCCGCCACGCTGACCGACGGCGAGGACTGGGACAGCGCGGTGCTGCGCAGCGGAGCGCCGCATCTGGATGTGGCGCCGGGGCTTTTTGCAGCGCCCAGCCCGTTCGATTATGCCAAGCAGGCCGAAGTGCTGATCGTGACGGATGTGCCCAAGGGTGATATTCCGGCGCTGGCGGCAGCCTATGGCCGATTGATCGAGGCGGCGGGCGGCGGGGCGCTGGGGCTGTTCACCGCGATCCGGCGGCTACGCGCGGTCTATGGCCGGATTGCCGACCGGCTGGCGCGCGGGGGCCTTGCACTGTTTGCTCAGCATGTCGATCCGATCGATACTGGCACTTTGGTTGATATCTTCCGCGATGATCCGCGCGCCTCGCTGCTAGGCACCGATGCCTTGCGCGATGGGGTGGACGTGCCCGGCCATTCGCTGCGGCTGGTGGTGATGGAGCAAGTGCCATGGCCCAAGCCCTCGATCCTCCATCGCGCGCGACGGCTGGCCTACAAGAGCGGAGGCCAAGCCTATGACGACCGCATCATCCGCGCCCGGCTGGCGCAGGCTTTCGGGCGGCTGATCCGCTCGTCGGGGGACAAGGGGCATTTCGTGGTGCTCTCTTCCGCTTTCCCCTCGCGCCTGCTGAGCGCCTTTCCGCCCGGCACGCCGGTTCGCCGGGTGACCCTGGATGCGGCTTTACAAAGCGTGGCGGGCGGTGTTTCTGGGGCCGTGGCTTTGCCACAAGCCCACATCGACGAGAGCCGCGCTTGAAGATACTCGCCCTGCTGCGCCACGCCAAATCCGACTGGTCCGATGCGCGGGCGCGCGACTTCGACCGGCCGCTCAATGCGCGCGGGGTGCGCGGGGCGCAGGCTATGGGGCACTATATCAAGAGCACTTGCATGCGGTTCGAGCGCGTGATCGCCTCGCCCGCAGTGCGTGTGGCGGAAACCATCGAGGAGGCGAGCAAGGCCTGGGGCCATAGCTTTCCTGTGGAATGGGACCGGCGCATCTACCTCGCCAGCTCGGCCACGCTAATCGACCTGCTGCGCGAGCTGCAGGGCGAGCCGGAAAGCGTGCTGATGATCGGGCACAATCCGGGGCTGGAAGACCTGATCTTCGACCTCGTACCCGACGACGGCACCAGCCCGCTGCGCGAGGAAGTGGAAATGAAGTTCCCGACCGCGACCTTTGCGGTGATGGAACTGAACATCGAGCGCTGGGCCGATCTGGATGAGCGATGCGCCCGGCTGGCCTCGATGAAACGGCCGCGCGATCTGGACCCGGATTTGGGGCCTACGCTGAACGATTGAGGCTTGGGGGGAAGCATGGATGCTTGCTGAGACATGCCAATATCCGATGCAATCTTGAAGCACTGCCGACCGACTTGGCGCAAAGCCGCTCGTGTCGTGTGGTCCGCGCACCGAGATCTGGGGCTAACAGACGATAAAGCAAGCTATGAAGTGGCCGCTGCCGACCTTACAAAGTTTGTGTATTCGGGCAAACTTGAAACCGTTTGCGATCTATCCGATTGGCGGCACAGCGAAGTGCGGCTCACCGTATCCTGAAGTCTGTTATGGGCTGTCTTATGATGACCGGGTGGACACAGGTTTTCGCCTCCACGCCTCTGCGCGGGCCACTCTTCCTGGTAAGCAGGTCACGCAGGCGATCAAGCGACCGCGCCCGCGCGCCCAAACTGGAAACAACCGGCGTTGCATATCACCTGCGCTCCCCTTCCCGGCGGGAAGCAGTTGGACGCGGGGGTGTACACTTGGGTGCGGCACTGGAGTGTACACTGCCAGCCCG